>NZ_JBSFIK010000017.1:40845-159033 GCF_053597535.1 Streptomyces sp. NPDC001348
GGTACGTCGGTGACCCTGACGGGGACGAACCTGACCGGGGCCACGGCGGTGCGTTTCGACGGGGTGGCCGCGTCGTCGTTCACCGTGGACTCGGCGACGCAGATCACCGCGGTCGCCCCCGCCCATGCGGCCGGCGCCGCGGCGGTGACCGTCACGACGCCGGGCGGCACCAGCAATCCCGACAACCCCCAGGCCTACTTCTTCTACGCCGCCGTGCCCTCGCTGACCGCCGTCACGCCGCCCTCCGGGACCACGGCGGGCGGCACCACGGTGACCCTGACCGGCACCGGTCTGCTCGGCGCGACGGCGGTGCGCTTCGACACCGTGGCGGCGACGTCGTTCACCGTGAACTCGGCCACCCAGATCACCGCGGTCGCACCCGTTCATGCGGCGGGCACCGCGGCGGTGACCGTCACGACCCCGGGCGGCACCAGCAACCCCGTCGCCTACGTGTATCTCGCGTCCGCCGTACTGGCCTCCCTCGTCCCCGACAAGGGGCCCACCCAGCCCGGCACCGTCGTGACCGTGACCGGCACCAATCTCACCGACACCACCGGCGTCCAGTTCGGGTCCACCCCGGTGCCGTTCACGGTGGTCTCACCCACCCAGCTCACCGCCGCGGCCCCCGCGGGAACGGCAGGGCCGGTCACCGTCACCGTCACCACTCCGGCCGGCAGCAGCAACAGCCTCACCTACACCCGGATCGCGTCCCCGGGCATCTGAGGGAAGTGGTGGAACCGCGACAGCCGGTGCCGCGAACGGCACCGGCTGCACGGATCCAACTTCCCACCAGGGGTGCCCATCGCGGTATGCCGGCACGATCACACGTGCTCTTCCGGAAAAGCAGCGAGTGGTCCGACTGCCGCATCCCCCGGCGAGAATGGGCGGCCCACCGGTTGGATCCATTCCAGTAATCCATTCCGGCGAAGACCGCGGCAAGTGCCTCGTGACTATGTCACACGAACGGACCAGCGCGCTGATCGTGTCCGCCTTTCTTCGAAAGAACCATTTCCAAAAGAAAACAGCCCGTGGTGGGGCCCTCTCACCCATCCGGGTCCCACTGGATGCAGAGCACCCACCGTCACGATCAAGTTGGACTGTCGAGGCGGCAGTTCCCCCGACTCAGCCGGTTCAGGAGACCGCCGTCCAGCAGACGAACAGAGGGAGTACCGGTGCTGACCGTGAAGAAGACCCGCGCCCTGGCCCTGGCCGCACTGCTGAGCGCGTCCGGGGTGGGCGTCGCCGCGTCGGCCGCCGCGGAGAACCTGTCGGCACGAGCGGTGGTGCCGTGCGGCGACGTCGACGAACTGATCAGACAGATCAACAACGCCAACACCCTCGGCGTCGGGTCCATCACGCTCTCGGCGGGCTGCGCATACAAGATCACCGCACCGGCGGTGGCCGGCGGGCCCTACGGGGCCGACGGGCTTCCCGTGATCACCGCGAACGTGACCATCAGCGCCGACTCCGCCACCATCTCCCGTACGGCGACCACGGCCTTCCGCATCGCCGAGGTGGCTCCCCAGGGCTCCCTCACCCTCAACGGGATCACCGTGTCGGGCGGCAGTGCCGCATCGGACACCGGCACCGTCGGCGGCGGCATCCTGACCCGGGGACGTCTCACGTTGAGCAACAGCCGGGTCACCGGCAACACCGCCGCGGGCACGGGCGGCGGCATCGAGGTGGCCCCCGGCGGCAGCGCGGACCTGTCCGGCGGCGTCGTCACGCTCAACACCGCCTCCGACGGCGGGGGCATCCACGTCGACAACTCCGGCCGGCTGACCGTCAGCAGCGCGTCCGTCAACGGCAACACCGCGACCTTCACCGGCGGAGGGCTGGCCACCAACGGGACCACGGTCCTCAACAGCGTGACCGTCCACGGCAACCGGACCGACACCTTCGAGGGCGGTGGCATCTACACCGCCACCGGCCCCCTGACCGTCAACGGCGGGACCGTCGCCGGGAACACGGCCGCCTCCTACGGGGGAGGCATCGCCAACTTCGGCAGCACCGTGCTCCTCCAGCGCGCGTCGCTGGACCGCAACACCGCCGCACTCGACGGTGGCGGCCTGTACAACCAGACCGGCAGCGCCCAGCTGATCGCCGGCGAGGTCACCGGGAACGGGGCCGGCGGCCACGGCGGCGGAATCTTCCGGTCCGGCGGCTCGGTAGCCGTCACGGGCACCACGGTCACCGGCAACACGCCCGACAACTGCGCCCCGACGGGCAGCATCCCCGGCTGCCCCCAGTGACGCGCGACCGGCCTTGCCACCCAAGGCAGTTGACTGTTCGCGAACGCGAAAAGATTTGACGGTGCAGGACGGGTTACCCCGGAGACATGGCACCGACAACGGAATCCGAGCAGCCGGACGAACCCGCGCAGCTGTCGAAGCGGTCGTGGTGGGCGGCGTTGAAAGGCACGGTGAAGGAGTTCCAGGACGACGAACTCACCGACCGCGCCGCGGCACTCACCTACTACGGCGTGCTGTCGATGTTCCCGGCCCTGCTGGTACTGGTCTCCCTGCTGGGCGTCGCCGGTGAGTCGGCGACCCAGGAGGTACTGGACAACATCCAGCGACTGGCCCCCGGGTCGGCCCGGGACATCATCGGCAACGCCGTGCAGGAGCTGCGCGGCCGGGGCGGTATCGGCTCGGTCATGGCCGTCGTGGGCATCCTGCTGGCGGTGTGGGCCGCCTCCGGCTACATCGCGGCGTTCATCCGCTCGGCCAACGCGGTGTACGACGTCCCCGAGGGGCGGCCGGTATGGAAGATCCTCCCGGTCCGGGTGGGCGTGACGGTGCTGCTGCTGGTGCTGGCGGTGATCAGCGCGCTGATCGTGGTCTTCACCGGCGGGGTGGCCCGCCAGGCCGGTGCGGCCCTCGGGTTCGGCGACGCGGCCCTGACGGTGTGGTCGGTCGTGAAGTGGCCCGTGCTGGTCGTCCTGGTCACGATCATGATCGCGCTGCTGTACTGGGCGACACCCAACGTCAAGGGCCGCGGTTTCCGGTGGGTCACGCCGGGCAGCGTGCTGGCACTGGTGATCTGGCTGGCCTCCTCGGCGGGTTTCGCCTTCTACGTGTCGAACTTCGCCTCGTACAACAAGACCTACGGCACCCTCGCCGGTGTGATCGTCTTCCTGGTGTGGTTGTGGATCAGCAACATCGCCATCCTGCTGGGCTTGGAGTTCGACGCGGAACTGGCCCGTCGCCGCGCTGTCGCCGGTGGCCTTCCGGAGGACGCGGAACCCTATCTGCCGCCCCGTGACACCCAGGCCTGGAGCGAGGAGGACCAGCGCCGCGTGGAGCGGGAGACGGAGCGGGCGACCACGCCGGAGACCGGACGGGAAGAGGAAGCGGCAGAGGAGGAACGGCACCGCTCCTCGTGACGGGCCGGGAAGCGGCCGTTCACGGTTCGCGGTGTTCGTGCGCCGCGCGCTCCAGCGTCTCGGCCTCGGCCTCGGCGAGCCGGGTCTCCGCCGCCACGTCGATCGACCGGGTCAGCAGCCAGTAGAGCACCGCCGACACCGGCAGGCCGACGAAGAGGGAGATGTCGCCACCGTCGAGCGCCTTGGCGACCGGGCCGACGTACAGGGTGCCCACGGAGAAGAACGGCACCATCGCGGCGAACCCCACCAGGTAGGCGATGATGCCGTGCCAGCCCCAGCGCCCGTAGATGCCGTGCGGGTTGAAGATCTCGGCGACGGCGTAGTGCCCGCGGCGCACGACGTAGTAGTCCATCAGGTTCACCGCGGTCCACGGGATGAACAGGTAGAGGACCAGCAGCAGGAAGTTCTCGAAGTTGTTCAGGAAGTTCGAGGTGGCGGCCAGCGCACCGATCACGGAGAGGACCGCGGTGAACCCGATGGTCACCAGCCGGACGGCCAGGGTCGGTGCCACCCGCCGGAAGGAGTCGATGGCGCTGATGAGGGTCAGCGACCCGCCGTACATGTTCAGCGCGGTGACGGACACCAGGCCGAGCGTCGCGAAGAGCAGCACGATCGCGCCGAATCCGTCGAACACCTTGTCGCCGGCCGCGTTGATCGAGGCGATGGTGTCGAAGCCCTTGCCCGCCCAGGCGGCCAGCAGTGTCCCGAGGACCATCAGCCAGATGCCGCCGAGCGCCGAGCCGAAGTACGTCCAGTAGAAGGTCTTGCGGACGGTGACGTCCGGCGGGAGGTAGCGCGAGTAGTCGGAGACGTAGATGGCCCAGCTGATCTGGTAGCCGGCGACCACGCCGAACTGGGCGAGGAACGGCGTCCACGCGAAGTGGCCGAGGTCGAAGGAGCCCGCCGGGTAGTGCAGGGTGGCCAGCACGCCCACCGTGAAGACGCCGAAGACCACCAGGAAGGTGTACGTCAGTATGCGCTCGGCCTTGTGGATGATGTCGTAGCCCACCAGCGCGATGACGAAGGCGACGGCGGTCACCACGACCACCCACAGCTTCACGCCCCCGTGCAGCGTGCTGTGCAGGGACTCTCCGGCGAGGATGGTGTTGAAGACGTTGAACCCCGCGTACTGCACATAGGCGAAGATCCAGACCAGCAGGGCACCGACGTAGCCGAACTGGGGCCGCGACTGGATCATCTGGGGAAGCCCGAGCTGCGGCCCCTGGGCCGAGTGGAAGGCCATGAAGAAGGTGCCGATGACGGTGCCGGCCACGATCGCGATCAGCGACCAGATGAGGTTGCCGCCCGCCGTGATGCTGACCAGTCCCACCGCCAGCGTCGCGATCTGCGCGTTGGACATGAACCACAGGGGGCCCAGGTGCCACAGCTTGCCGTGCCGCTCGTCCAGTGGGACGTAGTCGATCGACCGAATCTCCAGGCCCGTCACCCCGGGAGCCGATGCGGTGGTCATGGTGCCTCCCGAGTGCTGTTCCGCCACTGTGGCCATGTTCTTCCCCCGTCCGTGGAAGTGCCAGCCAGCGAACGGTCAAGTCGTCGCCCCGGAGCCGGTTTGTTCCGCGTGTCGACCCCGAGGGGTCGGGTACTAGGAGAACCCGGCCGACGCCCGGGGCCGAACGGGGACGTCCGGGGCAGGGCCGGCGCGGAGATGGGAGTGGTCATGACGCAGAACGGGGAGGACGTGACGCTCGCCCGGCGACGGGCGGAACTCCACTTGGCGGCGGACGACCCCGGGGGGACACCGGTGACCGGCGAACCGGTACCGCACCCGCAGGCACGGGAACTCCCCCAGGACCGCAGCCAGGCGATCCTCGAGGCGGCCAAGCGGGTGGGTGCCGTCCTCAAGCGGAAGGGACACGCCTTCGCACTGGCCGGGAGCGTGGCGGTGTACGCGCACGGCGGCAGCCGGCATCTGCAGCACGACGCCGACTTCTGCATCCAGCCCGAGGACGCCGAGGCGGTCGCGCAGACACTGCGCGAGGCCGGGCTGGGCGTCCGGATGCCGCCCGAGGACTGGCTGCTGAAGACGACCTGCTTCGAGCAGGACGTCGACATCATCTTCGAGCTGGCGCGCCGGCCCGTCACGCCGGACCTGCTGGAACGGGCGCAGTATCTGCCGGTCGACTCGGTGCACATGCCCGTCCTGGCACCGACCGACCTCATGCGCAGCCTCGTCACCGCCTTCTCCGAGCACCACTGCGACTTCGGGTCCGTGCTGCCCGTCGCCCGGGCGTTGCGGGAGAAGGTCGACTGGGAGGAGGTACGGAAGTCCTGCGGGGACGAGCCGATGCCCGCGGCCTTCCTCTTCCTCCTCGAACGCCTGCATGTCATCGAACCGCAAGAGGAGCAGCCATGACCGACCAGGGCGCCGTCCACGCGCCTGGTGCTCCGGTGGCCGAACACGCCGAACATCTGGACTACCGCGTCGCCCACCTCGCCGAACGCCTGGCCGCGGGGCCACTCGGCGAGCTGGGGGTGCGCGCCGAGGTCCGGGGCGAGGCCGTCCTGCTGACCGGCACGGTGCCGTCCGCGCAGTGCCGCGACGACATCCTCCGCCAGGCCCGCGAGGCACTTCAGGGGCATCCGGTCCACTCGGACATCCGTGTCGCGGGGACCTCCTCGCCCGGCGAGGCGGAGGAACTGGCATGATCCGGGTCGCGGCCGTGGGGGACATCCACATGGGGCCCGAGAGCCAGGGGGTGCTCCGGCCCTCGTTCGAGACACTGCCCGAGTGCGCCGACGTACTGCTGCTGGCCGGGGACCTCACCCGGCACGGCACGCCCGAGGAGGCCCAGGTCGTCGCTCGGGAGATCAAGGACCTCGGGGTCCCGGTGGTCGCCGTGCTGGGCAACCACGACCACCACGACGACCGGCCCGAGGAGGTCACCGCCATCCTCCGGGACGCCGGCGCGCATGTGCTCGAAGGACAGGCCGTGGTCGTGACCGGCGACGACGGGCCCCGGATCGGCGTGGCCGGCACCAAGGGGTTCGGCGGGGGCTTCGTCGGACGCTGCGCCGGGGAGTTCGGCGAGCCGATCATGAAGGAGTTCGTCCGGTACTCCCGGCGGTGCGCCGACTCGCTGTGCGACTCGTTGCGGGAGCTGGACGAGTGGGGGTGCGACGTACGGATCGCCCTGACGCACTTCTCACCCGTGCCGGAAACCCTCGCCGGGGAGCCGCTGGAGATCTATCCCTTCCTCGGCAGTTATCTGCTGGCCGAGGCCATCGACACGGCGGGCGCCGACCTCGCGGTGCACGGGCACGCGCACGCCGGCACGGAGCACGGGATGACCGGGGCGGGCGTCAAGGTGCGCAACGTGGCCCAGCCGGTCATCGGGCGGGCCTTCCACGTCTACCACCTGCCGGAACGCGGGGCGTCGGCGGACAGTCCCTGAGTCGTACCGGAGTGTGGCCGACGACACGTCATCGGCCGGGGTCCGGCCGGGCTACCGTTTTACCGAGTCCCCCTTCTCGGAAGTTTCCCGGTACCAGCTCGGACGGCCCCGTAGTGCTCACAGACCTCTCCCCGCTGATAGCGGCGACCGCTCAATGGCTGACGTGCGCCTACCCGCCCGGTGGCGGGGCACTGGACCGCGCCCTGTGCGAGGTGCAGGCGCGGCAGGCCGTCACCGTCGCCGCCTGGCTTCGGTACCCCACCGCCATGGACGCCGCCCTGGTCGGCATGGCGGGCCCGGGCGGCTCCGCCGCGCTGGACTGGATCAGCGGCGCCGCCGTCTGCGAGGACGACGAGCCGGAGACGTGGGCCTGGCGCACCTGGGTGGACGAGGTCGTCGCCAGCTGGGCGGCCGGCCTGCTCACCGACCCCGAGCTGGCCGCCCTGGCGGTGGCCGCGCTCGCCGGCGGCGAGCACACCACCGGGGCGCCGGTCGAGTTCCGGCGCCTGACCGACCCCGACGAGGCGGACCGCCGGGCCGCCGCGCTGCTGCGCCACCCCGACCTTCTCGCGCCCATCGCCGGACTCCACCACGCCCAGCTCCTGGACCGTCTCGACCCGGGCCGGGCCCTGGCGGCCTGAGAGCCCCGGGAAGCCCCCCGGTCCCGCGGGCCCGGCCCCTCGCCCGGGCGTGCCCTCGTCCGCCCGGGGCGGCTTTCTCAGGCCGCCGTGTCCAGCGCCGCCCGGCCCGTGACGTCGCCTTCCCGGGCGGCCAGGGTGACCGGGACCGGGGTGCGGCGGACGCGCAGGAGGAGGGCGGTGGCGACGGGGGCCGCGATGAGGAGGCCGCCCGTGACCAGGGCGCCCCGGGCACCGGCGTACTCCATGAGGAGGCCCAGCGCCGGCGGACCGCCGAGGCTCCACACCGTGCCGATGCCGCTCCACACGCCGAGGACGCGGCCGCGCAGGTGGGCGGGCGGGTCGGTCTGCAGGACGGCCGTGCCCGCGGTGTCGGAGACGGACTCGACCACGGCCATGGGAAGGACCAGCACCAGCAGCACCGCCAGTGACGGGGAGAGCCCGGCCGCCACCTGCAGCAGGGCACCCGAGGCGGCCAGCGTGCCCACCAGCCGGACGGAGGGCCGACGCATCCGCGCGCCGAGCACCGCGCCGAGGATGCCGCCGACCGCGAGGACGGTCGACACCGTGCCGAACGCGCCCGCGCCGCCCGCGAGCGGACCGGTGACGAGCACGGCCAGTGTCAGTCCGTAGTTGCGGCCGAAGACCGAGCTGAGCCCGGTGACGGCGGCGAGCGCCACCAGGCGGGGCCGGCGCACGAAGAACAGCAGGCCCTCCCGCACGGTCATGTCGCCGGCGGACACGGTGGGACGGGTGGTGGTGACCGCGCCGGGCGCGGGAACGGCCGCCGTGGCCGCTCCCGCGCCCGCCGCGGCCCGCGCAGGCCGCAGGAACGGCACGACCGAGGCCACGAACAGGAACGACAGCCCGTTGGCCGCGTACGCGGCGGCCGTGCCGAGGAAGGCGACCGTCAGCCCCGCCAGGCCGGTGCCGACCAGCCGGCCCGCGCTGTGCACCAGCGCGCCCACCCCGATCGCGGAGGGCAGGTCCTCGGCCGGCACCAGGTCGTTGCCCAGCAGGGCGCACGCCGGCGCGTCGACGGTGGCGATGACGCCGGTCAGGGCGGCCAGTACCAGCAGGGCGGTCATGTCGAGCCGGTGCAGTGCCACCAGGAGGGCCGTCGCGAAGGCCACCGCACCGAGCAGTGCCTGGCTCACGGCGACCGTCGTCTTCCGCGGCCAGCGGTCGACGGCGGCCCCGCCCAGCAGGCTCATGAACAGCGCGGGAGCGGCCTGCACGGACATCGACAGACCGGTCGCCGCCGCGGAGCCGGTGATCTGCAGCACGAGCAGGTTCTGCACCGTCAGCTGCATCCACGTACCGGCGTTGGACACGAGGTTGGCGGCCGACCACCAGCGCATGCCCCGGTGCCGCAGAGACCGCCACGGGGAGCGCGAGGGCTTCCGGGGCGGCCCGGGCACGGGTTTCGGCGCAGGGGAGGGCAGGGCGGGGGCGGTAGACACAGTGCGGTTCTCGGCAGACGTCAGTCAGGGGAGACCGGCGGAAACCAAGGACGCCGGCTGCGCTGCACGGCCGCTCCACCGAGTCGGTCACGGCGCCGACCATGTTGACAGAGGCGACGGCCGAGTCGATGACACCGCCCGCGGGGCGGGGCACACGCAAGGGCCAACTGCGAACGGGCTTCGAGTATGTGGCCTGCCGAGTGGGTTTGCTCACAGGGATCGCAGCTGGGTTCAAGGGCTGAAGCCGACTGCGCCCCGCACCACAGCGCGCGACGAAAAGCCCGCCGCCGCGGCGACGGGCTTCTCCCGGCATCTGCCGGCAGTCCGGCCGAAAGGACCTCAGTCCATCTTGCCGCGCCCCGACAGCGCATCCCGCAGCCGGTCCACCAGTCCGGCGCCCGGCGCCAGCATCTTGTTGGCCGGGGGCTTGTCCGGGGCGGTCGGGTGGGGTCGCGTCGGTGCCGTCTTCTTCGCCTGGCGGACCTTGTCCCCCAGCTCGTTCAACGCGTCCGCGGGGCACGCCGCCCGCAGCCTGGGGAAGAGGTTCTCCTCCTCGTCCGTCACGTGCTCGCGGATCTCGCTCATCAGCGAGGTGATCAGCCGGTCGAAGTCCGGGGCGCCGGCCTCGCAGCTCTCGAGGTCCTTCATGATCTGCTCGGCCTTGGCGTGGTCCTCGAGCTCCTTGTCCGCCAGAGCTGCGCCACCGTCCAGGTGCTCACGCACGGCCGGGTACAGATAGGCCTCCTCGGCCACCGAGTGCCGCACCAGCTCCATCGTGGCCTGGTCGGCGTACACCTTGCGCTTCTTGTCACCGGAGGGCAGCGCCTCGATCTTGCCGAAGAGCTCCTCGACCTCGCGGTGATCGGTCACCAGCTCGTCGATGACGTTTCCGCCGTGTCCCATGTCCTTCACCTCCAGCCCCCGAGTGCCCGACCCCGGCCGACTCACACGAATCGCGCGTACAGCCCGGGTTTCGCACCATAGGCATCAACGTGTGAAAACTACTGAGACGGGAACCCCGTGTCAGTGCCGTCGAGACCACGGCGGCCACCGGAGTCGCACAGCGCTCCCCATGCCCCCACGACCGGTTCTTTCACTCCCTCCACACTCTTCTCTTCCCGCGCCGGGCGGGTTCGCGCCCGGCTGCCGGGCTCTCCTGCGCCCGATCGCGCCCAGGGGACCGTGACGTGGACGAAGGACCTTCCATGACTGATGCGACTACGCGCGTCCCCTGGGGACGGGCCGTGGTCACCGGCGGTGCCGGTTTCCTCGGCAGCCACCTGTGCGAGCACCTGCTGAATGCGGGTGTCGAAGTCGACTGCGTCGACAACCTGCTGTCCGGATCACCCCGCAACGTCGCCCACCTCGACGGCCGCCCCGGCTTCCGGTACGTCCAGGGCGACGTCTGCGCCCGCGACGTGCTGCGGCGACTGACGGGACCGTACGACCTGGTCCTGCACTTCGCCTGCTGCGCCTCGCCCGCCGACTACCTCCGGCTGCCCCTGGAGACGCTGGACGCCGGCAGCCTGGGCACCCGCAACATGCTGGCCCTCGCCGAGCGCGACGGGGCACGTCTCCTGCTCGCCTCGACCTCCGAGGTGTACGGCGATCCGCTCGTGCACCCGCAGCGCGAGGACTACTGGGGCAACGTCAACCCGGTCGGCCCGCGCAGCGTCTACGACGAGTCCAAGCGGTTCGCGGAGGCGCTGGTCACCGCCCATGTGCGCACCAAGGACGCCGACGCCGGGATCGTCCGTCTGTTCAACACCTACGGGCCCCGGATGCGCGCCCACGACGGCCGCGCCGTGCCCACCTTCGTCTGCCAGGCCCTGGCCGGCGAGTCGCTGACGGTGGCGGGCGACGGCAGCCAGACCCGCTCCCTGTGCTACGTCGACGACACCGTCGAGGGCATCCTGCTGGTCGCGGCGAGCCGCTCGGTGAGGCCCGTCAACATCGGCGGCAGCGACGAGGTCCCCGTCCGGGACATCGCCCGCCGCATCGTGGAGCTGACCGGCTCCTCCTCCCGCATCGAATACGTCGAGCGCCCCGTCGACGACCCGCAGCGCCGGCGCCCGGACACCACGCTCGCCCGCGAACTGCTCGGCTGGGCGCCCCGCGTGCCCTGGGAGGAGGGCATCAAGCAGACCATCGCCCACTTCGCCGCGGCGCCGCCGGTACCCGAACCGGCCCGGCAGCCGTAGAGAAGCCACCCGCACCCGCAGGGAGCCGACCACCACCCCGCCACGGAGGCAGCATGCGCGTCCTGGGAATCAACGCACTCTTCCACGACCCCGCCGCGGCCCTGGTCGTGGACGGCCGGATCGTGGCAGCCGCGGAGGAGGAGCGCTTCAGCCGGCGCAAGCACGGCAAGCGGCCCGTTCCCTTCTCTGCCTGGGAGCTGCCCGAACTGTCCGCCCGATGGTGCCTGGACCGGGCCGGGCTGACCCCGTCCGACCTCGACGCCGTCGCCTACTCCTACGACCCCGAACTGGCGCGCCCCGCCGAGCAGCTGGGCCTGCACGACCCCTGGGACCACCTGCGCCAGGAATACGCCCGCCGGGCACCGGAGTTCCTCGCCGAAGCACTGCCCGGTCTGGACCCGCAGAAGGTGCGGCTCGTCGCCCACCACGTCGCCCACGCCGCGTCGGCCGGCCAGGCCTCCCCGTACCCGGACTGCGCCGTGCTGGTGCTGGACGGCCGCGGCGAATGCGGCTCGCACCTCGCCGGACGCTACGTCAACCGCGAACTGATTGTGCTGGGTTCGCAGTCGCTGCCCGACTCCATGGGCCTGTTCTACGAGGACCTCACCCAGCACCTGGGATTCCTGCGCAGCAGCGACGAGTTCAAGGTGATGGCACTCGCCTCCTACGGCAAGCCGCGCTTCCTCGACCGGTTGCGCGCCCACGTGAGCCTCGACGACGGGGGCGGCTTCCGGGCACGGCCGGTGCCCTGGGCGTCGCTGGTCCCGCCACGCCCGGCGGGCGCACCCTGGACGCAGGACCACGCCGACCTGGCGGCCAGCGCCCAGGCCTGTCTGGAGGAGGTCCTGCTCGGCCTGGTGCGGTGGCTGCACGACCGTACCGGCGAGAACGTGCTGACGCTGGCCGGCGGTGTGGCGCTCAACTGCGTGGCGAACACCCGCATGCACCGCGAAGGACCCTTCGAACAGATCTGGGTGCAGCCCGCCGCCGGGGACGCGGGCACCGCGCTGGGCGCCGCCCTGCACATCGCCCACCAGAAGGAGACGGTGGAGGCGATGCCGACCGCCGCCCTCGGCCGCGGCTGGAGCGACGACGAACTGCGCGCCTGGCTGGAGCGGGCGGCCGTCACCTACGAGCAGCCCGACGACATCGCCGAGACGGTCGCCGAGGAACTCGCCCGGGACGGCGTCGTCGCCTGGTTCCAGGGCCGCAGCGAGTACGGCCCCCGCGCCCTCGGCCACCGCTCGCTGCTCGCCCACCCCGGGCGCGCCGAGAACCTGGAACGCCTGAACGCCGTGAAGGGACGCGAGGAGTTCCGGCCCGTCGCCCCGATGGTGCTGACCGAACGGGCGGGTGAGCTGTTCGACGGGCCGCTGCCCAGCCCGTACATGCTGTTCGTGCACGACGTCGCCGAGGCGTGGCGGGAACGGATCCCGGCCGTCGTCCACGTGGACGGCACGGCCCGCATCCAGACCGTGGACCGCGCGGACGAACCGCTGGTGGCCCGGATGATCGACGGGTTCGAACGCCGGACCGGGCTGCCCCTGGTGGTCAACACCAGCCTCAACACGGCGGGCCGGCCCATGGTCGACGACCCGCGCGACGCTCTGGAGTGCTTCGGCTCCGCGCCCGTGGACCTGCTCGCCCTCGGCCCGTTCGCGATCCGGCGGAAGAAGGTGTCCGCATGACGAAGACTCGTACGGCGGGCGCGCCCGCCTACAGCGTCGTCATCCCGACGATCGGGCGCGACTGCCTCGCAGACTGCCTGCGCGCGCTGGCCGCCGCCACGACCCGCCATCCGCCCGAGGAGGTCGTGGTCGTGGACGACCGCCCCGAGCCGGACGGGCCGCTGCCCGTGCAGGCGGCCGGGATGCTGCTCGACCGGGTACGCACGCCGCGCAGCGGCGGACGCGGCCCGGCCGCCGCCCGCAACACCGGCTGGCGCACGCTCACCGCTCCCTGGACCGTCTTCCTCGACGACGACGTGCAGGTGCTGCCCGACTGGTCCGACCGCCTCGCGGAGGACCTCGCCCAGGCGTCCGCCGACACGGGCGGCATCCAGGGCCGCCTGACCGTGCCGCTGCCCGGGGACCGCCGCCCGACCGACTGGGAACGCGGCACCGCCGGGCTGGCGGAGGCGGCCTGGGCCACCGCCGACATGGCCTACCGGACGTCGGCGCTGATCCACGTGCACGGATTCGACGAACGCTTCCCCCGCGCCTTCCGGGAGGACGCCGACCTGGCCCTGCGGGTACTGGACGCGGGATGGTCGCTGCACCGCGGGCGGCGCCTGACCCGCCACCCGGTGCGCACGGCCGACCGGTGGGTGTCGGTACGGGCCCAGCGCGGGAACGCCGACGACGCGCTGATGCGGTACCTCCACGGCCCCGACTGGTGGGACCGGGCCCGCGCCCCCCGCGGCAGGCTGCCCCGGCACGCCGTCGTCACCTCCCTCGCCTTCGCGGCACCCCTGCTCGCCCTGACCGGACGCCGCCGCGCCGCCTCGGCCGCCGGCCTGCTGTGGGCGCTGGGCACCGCCGAGTTCGCCCTGGCCCGTATCCTGCCCGGCCCCCGGACCGCGTCGGAGGTCGTCACCATGGCCGCGACCAGCGTGGCCATCCCCCCGCTGGCGGTCCGGCACTGGCTCACCGGACTGGTACGCCACCGCGGGGCCGCACCGCTCGGTGCCACACCGCCGGGTGTCGCACCGCTGAGGAGCGCGACATGAGCGCCACGACGGCGCGCGGCGCCGCGCCCGCCCGGCCCGTGGACCCCGCCGTCAGGGACGACCCCGCCGCAGTGGAGGACCCCGTGCACCCGCCCGCGGCACCCGCCCGCGTGACCGCCGTCCTCTTCGACCGCGACGGCACGCTCGTGGAGGACGTGCCCTACAACGGCGACCCGGACCGGGTGCGACTGCTGCCCGGCGCCGAGGAGTCCGTGGCACTGCTGCGGGCGGCCGGCATCCCCACCGCGGTGGTCAGCAACCAGTCCGGCGTAGGGCGCGGGCTGCTCACCCACGCCGACGTGCGCCGGGTCAACGACCGGGTGGACGCCCTGCTCGGCGGGATCGGCACCTGGGTGTACTGCCCGCACCTGCCCGAGGCCGGCTGCGCCTGCCGCAAACCCCGCCCGGGCCTGGTCCTGGAGGCCGCCCGCCGCCTGGGCGTGGACCCGCGGACCTGCGTGGTGATCGGCGACATCGGGGCCGACGTGCTGGCCGCTCGGGCCGCGGGCGCCCGGGCGGTGCTGGTGCCCAACGCGGTGACCCGGCCCGAAGAGGTCGCGTCGGCGCCGGAGACCGCCGACGACCTGCTCACGGCCGTACGGCGGATCCTCACCGAGGAGCGAGGGGAGCGCCCGTGAGGGCCCTGGCCCTACGTCCCGACAGCCTCGGCCACGTGCCGTCCGCCGGGCCGGCCGTGCAGCCGGGCCGGCCGTGCAGCCGGGCCGGCCGTGCAGCCGGGCCGGCCGTGCAGAGGGGCGGGGCTCGCTGCTCACCCGGCGGGTCCTGGTGCGGGCCGAGCGCCGTGTTCGCGGCCCGTTCCGCCGTCGGCGCTCCGCCGTGGCCTCGACCCGCCGGGAGGTGACCGCTCGTGAAAGCCCTGGTGGTACGCCTCGACAGCTTCGGTGACGTGCTGCTCGCCGGCCCCGCCGTACGCGCGGTCGCCGCGCACGCCTCGCACCTCACGATGCTGTGCGGGCCACGTGGCGAGCCCGCCGCCCGGCTGCTCCCCGGCGTGGACGACGTGATCGTGTGGGAGGCGCCCTGGGAGGGTTTCGATGCGCCCGCCGTGCACGAGGCGGACGTCGACGGCCTCGTCGGGCGGCTGAGGGAGGCCGCCTGCGAGACCGCCCTCGTGCTGACCTCCTTCCACCAGAGTCCGCTGCCCACGGCCCTGCTGCTCAGGCTGGCCGGAGTCACCCGGATCGGTGCCGACAGCGTCGACCACCCCGGCCGCCTCCTCGACGTACGCCACCGGCGGCTGCCCGGCCGGCACGAGGCGGAGGCCGCGCTCGACACCGCCGTCGCGATGGGCTTCCCGCCCCGCCCGGGGGACGACGGCCGGCTGCACGTCGTGCCCCCGCCCGACACCTTCGCCCTCACCGGTGACGGCCCGTACGTCGTCCTGCACCCCGGCGCGAGCGCGCCCGCCCGCGCCTGGAGCCCCGGGCGCTGCGCCGAGGCCGTCGCCCTGCTCACCGACGCCGGTCACCGGGTCGTGGTCACCGGAGGGCCCGGGGAGCGGGACCTCACCCGACGGGTCAGCGGCGACACCGGGGTGGACCTCGGCGGCCGCACCGACCCGCGCACCCTGGCCGGTGTGCTGCGCACGGCCGACGCCGTGGTGTGCGGCAACACCGGCCCCGCCCATCTGGCGGCGGCCGTCGGGACGCCGGTGGTGTCCCTGTTCGCGCCGGTGGTCCCGGCCGGGCGGTGGGCACCGTACGGGGTGCCGTGCGTGCTCCTCGGCGACCAGCGGGCGCCGTGCGCCGACAGCAGGTCCCGGCACTGTCCCGTACCCGGCCATCCGTGCCTGGAGGAGGTCACGGCGCAGGACGTGGTGAGCGCGGTGCAGAAGCTGATCAAGGAGCACCCATGACCGAGGAGAGCCCATGAACGTCCTTGTCTGGCATGTGCACGGCTCGTGGCTGACCTCGTTCGTGCAGGGGCCGTACACCTTCCTCGTGCCGGTGCTGCCCGACCGGGGGCCGGACGGGCTCGGCCGGGCGCGCACCTGGCAGTGGCCCGCGTCCGTACGGGAGCTGAGCCCCGCCGGGCTGCGGGACGCCGACATCGACCTGATGGTGCTCCAGCGGCCGCACGAGCTCGGACTGGCCCACGAGTGGACGGGCCGCCGCCCCGGCGTCGACGTGCCCGCCGTGTACGTCGAGCACAACGCCCCGCACGGGACGGGCGACGGCACCCGGCACCCGCTCGCCGGCCGCACCGACATCCCCGTCGTGCACGTCACCCACTTCAACCGCCTGATGTGGGACAACGGCCGGGCCCCGACCGAGGTGATCGAGCACGGCGTCATCGACCCGGGCCACCTGTGGACCGGCGCGGAACCCAGCGCGGCGGTCGTCGTCAACGAGCCGGTGCGCCGGGGCCGCACCACCGGTACCGACCTGCTGCCGCGGTTCGCGCGCTGGGCGCCGCTGGACGTCTTCGGCATGCGAACGGAGGGCCTCGCGGACCACCTGGGGCTCCCGCCCGGCCGCTGCCGCAGCCGGGACCTGCCCCAGGGCGAACTGCACCCGGCGATGGCCCGGTGCCGTCTCTACCTCCACCCGATCCGCTGGACCTCGCTCGGACTGTCCCTGCTGGAGGCGATGTTCCTCGGCATGCCGGTGGTGGCCCTGGACACCACGGAGGTGCGTGAGGCGGTCCCCGAGGGAGCGGGGGTGGTCTCCAACCGGTTCGACGTGCTCGAGGACGCGGTCCGGGGATTCCTCGCCGATCCCGCGCACGCACGGCTGACAGGGGAGGCCGCCAGGGCCGCGGCACAGGCCCGCTACGGGGAGCGGCGCTTCCGGGACGACTGGGAGCGCCTGATCAAGGAGGTCACCCGATGAGCCACAGACACCCCTCGGCCGGCCGCGTCGCCATGGTGTCCGAGCACGCCAGCCCGCTGGCCGAGCTCGGCGGACCGGACGCGGGCGGCCAGAACGTGTACGTGGCCCAGGTCGCCCGGCAGCTGGCCCGCCGCGGCCACGAGGTCGTGGTCTACACGCGGCGGGACGACCCCCGGCTGCCGGACCGGGTCACCACGCCGGACGGCGTGAAGGTGGCACACGTGCCCGCCGGCCCGGCGGCCCCGATACCCAAGGACGAACTCCTGCCCTGCATGGCGGAGTTCGGCGCCTGGCTGGCCCGGGAGTGGGCCTCGGAGCCGCCCGACGTGGTGCACGCCCACTTCTGGATGTCCGGCACGGCCGCCCTGGCCGGCGCACGCGACCTGGGCGTTCCCGTGGTGCAGACGTACCACGCCCTGGGCACCGTGAAGAAGCGCTACCAGGGTCCCGCCGACACCAGCCCGGCCGACCGGATCGCGATCGAGACCGCCGTGGGCCGCGAGGCCGGTGCGATCATCGCCACCTGCCGGGACGAGGTGACCGAACTGGAGGCCATGGGGCTGGCCCGCCGGAACATCTCGGTCGTGCCCTGCGGGGTCGACCCCGAGGAGTTCTCCCCGGTCGCGGGATCCGAACGCGAACGACGCCCGCCCCGGCGTCTGCTGACGGTCGGCCGGCTCGTTCCCCGCAAGGGCTTCGACCGCGCCATCCGTGCCCTCGCCGACGTCCCCGACGCGGAACTCCTCGTCGCCGGCGGTCCCGAACAGGCGCTGCTCGCCGCCGAACCGGAGGCCGAGCGGCTCTGGGCGATCGCCGAGGAGTACGGCGTCGCCGACCGGGTGACACTGCTGGGCGGGGTGAGCCGCGAGGCGATGCCCCGGCTGATGTCCAGCGCGGACCTCGTGCTCTCGCTGCCCCGCTACGAGCCGTTCGGCATCGTCCCGGTCGAGGCGATGGCCTGCCGGGCCCCCGTGGTCGCCACCGCCGTCGGCGGCCAGCTCGACACCGTCGTGGACGGCCGCACCGGCGTCCTGGTCCCCGCCGACGGCGCCTCGCCGGACGCGGACCACGCCGTCGGCGCCGTCGTCCGCCGCCTGCTCGACGACCCGGGCCTGCTCGCCCGCTACGGGGACCGGGGGCGGCAGCGGGTCCTCGACCGCTACACCTGGGACCGCGTGGCCGACGGCGTGGCCCGGGTCTACAGCGCCGTCTCCTCCGTCCCCTCGCTCTCGGGAGTCGTCCGATGAAGCTCGTCACCGACGTCACGCACTGCGACGACCTGATGAAGGCCCTCGAAGTATTCCGCGAGGACGCCCCGCTCATCCGGCGCTGGGGCACCGCGCTCGCCGGCCGGCTCGGCGGCGGCGCCCGGCTGCTGGTCGCGGGCAACGGCGGCAGCGCGGCCCAGGCCCAGCACCTGACCGCCGAACTGGTCGGCCGCTACCGCGACGACCGGCCCGCGTTCTCCGCGCTCGCCCTGCACGCCGACACCTCCTCCACCACCGCCATCGCCAACGACTACGGGGTCGGTGAGATCTTCGCGCGGCAGGTCGCCGCCCACGGCCGCGACGGCGACCTGCTGATGCTGCTGTCCACCAGCGGCGCCAGCGCCAACCTGCTGGTCGCGGCGGAGGAGGCACACCGGCTCGGCCTGTCCGTCTGGGCCCTGACCGGCCCCGCGCCCAACCCGCTGCAGGCCGCCGCCGACGAGGCCCTGTGCGTGGACGCGGCGACCGGCGCCACCGTCCAGGAGCTGCACCTGGTGGCCGTGCACATGGTGTGCGAGGCCTTCGACCAGGCCGTCGCCCAGCGGGACGGGGACCAACGGGACAGAGGACAGCGGGACAGGGGACAGCGGGCCGCAGGCCAGGAACGGCGACGGCACTGGGCGGCGGCGGGGGAGGACGCCGTATGACCGCCCCCGCACCGCTGCTCGTCGTCGGGGACGCGCTGCTCGACCACGACCTGACCGGCCGCGCCGAGCGCCTCGCCCCCGACGCGCCCGTGCCGGTCGTCGTCGGGGTCCGGCGAGCCACCCGCCCGGGCGGCGCCGCCCTCGCCGCGCGGCTGGCCGCCGCCGACGGCCGGGAGGTCACCCTGGTCACCGCGCTGGGCGACGACCCGGCCAGCGACCACCTGCGCGAGCTGCTGGCCGGCCGGGTCCGCCTGGTCGAACTCCCCCTGACCGACGCCCTGTCCAGCAAGACCCGCGTCCTGGCCGAGGGCAGGCCCCTGCTGCGCCTGGACGACGGCGACGGGCGGGCCCGGGACGCCACCGACGAGGCCCGTGCGGCGGTCGCCGAAGCCGCGGCCGTCCTCGTCGCCGACTACGGCCGCGGCACCGCTGCCGTGCTGCGCGAGGCACTGACCCGCGCGGCTGCGCAGGCACCCGTCGTCTGGGACCCGCACCCGCGCGGTGAACCGCCGGTGCCCGGCGTCCGCGTGGCGACCCCGTCGGCGAGCGAGGCCCGCGCCTTCGCGAGCCGCCTCGGCGGCGCGGACGAGCAGGAGCACGGCAGTGCGCTGCAGACCGCCGCCCGGGACGCCGACACCCTGGTCCGCGCCTGGCGGGCGGCCTCCGTCACCGTCACGCTCGGCGGCCGGGGCGCGCTGCTGTCGCACGGCGGAACCCCGCTGATGGTGCCCTCGCCGGTCACCGCCGAGGGCGACGCCTGCGGGGCCGGGGACCGGTTCGCCGCGACGGCCGCCGGACTCCTGGGGGACGGCGAACTCACCGAGAACGCCGTCCGCGGAGCAGTGCACGCCGCCACCCGCTACGTCGCCGAAGGCGGTGTCCGCTCCCTCGACACCCTCGACGCCCTCGACGATCGCGGCACCGGCACCGGCACCGGCACCGGCACCGGCACCGGCACCGACGACGAGCCCCGCCCGTCCGCGGTGGCCGACCCCACCGAGGACGCCCTGCGCACGGCCGCCCGGGTCCGCACCGCCGGCGGCACCGTCGTCGCCGCCGGCGGCTGCTTCGACCTGCTGCACGCCGGACACGTCGCCCTGCTCCAGGCCGCCCGCCGCACCGGAGACTGTCTGGTCGTCTGCGTCAACTCGGACGCGTCCGTGCGCCGACGCAAGGGCGACGGCCGCCCGCTCGTGCCCCAGGCCGACCGGATCCGGGTGCTGCGCGCCCTGGAGTGCGTCGACGCGGTCGCCGTGTTCGACGAGGACACCCCCGAGCGGCTGCTCGGCGAGCTGCGCCCGCACATCTGGGCCAAGGGCGGCGACTACGCCCTGGCCGAGTTGCCGGAGGCGTCCCTCGTGGCGAGCTGGGGCGGCCAGGTCGTCCTCCTCCCCTACCTGGACGGCCGGTCCACCACCGGCATCGCCGAGCGTGCGGCGCTCGGCCCGCGACCGGTGCACCTCACCCGGACCGGCCCCGGCGGACGGAGGTGACGGTGACCGCCGCACCGGCGAAGCCCCGCCTGCTGGTGCTGCGCGCGCTCGGCCTCGGCGACCTTCTCGCCGGGGTGCCGGCGCTGCGCGGCGTCCGCCGGGCCCACCCCGGGCACCACATCGTCCTCGCGGTGCCCCCCGCGCTCACCGAGGCCGCCCTGGCCACCGGGACCGTCGACGAGGTGCTGCCCGCCGAGGCGCCGGACCGCGGCGTGCCCTCGCTGGAACACTGGCCGGGACCGCCCCCCGACCTCGCGATCGACCTGCACGGCAACGGCCCCGAGAGCCGCGACGCCCTCGCCGCGCTCCACCCCGGACGCCTGCTCGCCTTCGCCCACCCGGAGCAGGCCCCACGCCGCCCCGCCGACTGGCGGCCGGACGAGCACGAGCGCGAGCGGTGGTGCCGCTTCCTGCGGGCGTACGGCATCCCCGCCGACCCCAGCGAGGTGCGCCTGCCCGCGCCGGACGCACCCTCCCCGGCACCCGGCGCGGTCGTCGTGCACCCCGGCGCGGAGGCCGCCGCCCGCCGCTGGCCCGCCGAACGCTACGCCGAGACCGTGCGGCGGCTGCGCTGCGCCGGCCGGCGGGTCGTCCTCACCGGCGGCCCGAACGAGGACGGCCTGGTACTGGACGTCGCCGCCCGTGCCGCCCTGTCCGCTCGCGACGTACTGCGCGGCGGACTGCCCTTCGCAGCCCTGTCGGCGCTCGTCGCCCACGCCGCTCTGGTCGTCAGCGGGGACACCGGCCCCGCGCACCTGGCGGTGGCGCACGGCACGCCGTCCGTCACCCTCTTCGGTCCGGTACCGCCCCACCTGTGGGGTCCACCACCCTCCCCGCGGCACCGCGCCCTGTGGCACCCGGGCCCGCCCGGGGACCCGCACGGCACCGCCCCCGACCCCCAGCTGCTGCGGATCACGGCCGACGAGGTGACCGGCGCCGCGCTGGCCCTGCTGCGGGCCGGCCCGACGAGTGCCCCGACCGGAAAGGGAGACGACGGCCGTGTGCCCCCAGTCTCCTCGGCCCGTCCCTGACACGGCCCCGCCCGCACCGCCGTCCCGGACGGCCGGGTCACCGTCGCCATGATCACCCGGAACCGCCGCACCAGCGTGCTGCGCACCCTCGACGCCCTGGCCGCGCTGCCCGAGCGCCCGCCCGTCATCGTCGTGGACAACGGCAGCGACGACCGCACCCTGCGGGCGGTACGCCGCCACCCGGTGGCCGCCCGGGTCCTCAGGCCCGGCCGGAACACCGGCGCCCTCGGCCGCAGCCTCGCCGTACGGCACGCCCGCACGTCGTACGTCGCCTTCAGCGACGACGACTCCTGGTGGGAGCCGGGAAGCCTCGGCCGGGCCGCCGACGTGCTCGAGGCCCAGCCCCGGCTCGGCCTGGTGGCCGCCCGCACCCTCGTCGGCCCCGACGGCACCGACGACCCGCTCAACGACGTGCTCGCCGCCTCCCCTCTGCCACCGGAGCCCGACCCGCCGGGCCGTCCGGTCCTCGGCTTCCTCGGCTGCGCCTGCGTGGTGCGCCGGGACGCCTTCCTCGCCGCGGGCGGATACCACCCGGTGCTCTTCTTCGGCGGCGAGGAGACCCTGCTCGCCTACGACCTCGCGGCCTGCGGCTGGGGTGTCGCCTACGAGCCCTCCCTGACCGCCCGCCACCACCCCGAGCCCTCCCACCGCGCCGACCGCGGCCACGTTCAGCTCCGCAACGAGATCCTCACCCTGTGGCTGCGCCGCCCGGTACCGGTCGCCCTCAGGGCCAGCGTCCGGCTGACCGCGGCCGCCCTCACCGGCCGGTCCGCCGCCCGCCCGGCCCTGCGCGGGGTGCTCACCCGCCTTCCGGCCGCCCTCGCCCGGCGCCGCAGGCTGCCCCCGCACGTCGAGCGGGTGGCCCGGCTGCTCGATGGACCCGCGCCCGCCACGACCCGGGGAGGCCGCCCGGTACCGGTCGCCCTCAGGGCCAGCGTCCGCCTGACCGCGGCCGCCCTCACCGGCCGGTCCGCCGCCCGCCCGGCCCTGCGCGGGGTGCTCACCCGCCTTCCGGCCGCCCTCGCCCGGCGCCGCAGGCTGCCCCCGCACGTCGAGCGGGTGGCCCGGCTGCTCGATGGACCCGCGCCCGCCACGACCCGGGGAGGCCGCCCGGTACCGGTCGCCCTCAGGGCCAGCGTCCGCCTGACCGCGGCCGCCCTCACCGGCCGGTCCGCCGCCCGCCCGGCCCTGCGCGGGGTGCTCACCCGCCTTCCGGCCGCCCTCGCCCGGCCCCGCAGGCTGCCCCCGCACGTCGAGCGGGTGTCCCGGCTGCTCGATGGACCCGCGCCCGCCACGACCCGGGGAACCGCATCGGCATGAACGCACGCACCACCGAACGCGACGACCGCACGACCGTCGTGGTGATCACCCACAACCGGCGCGTCGAACTGCTGCGCGCCCTCCGGCTGCTGCGCGAGCTGCCCGAGCGGCCCCCGGTGGCCGTCACCGACAACGGCTCCACCGACGGCACGGCCGAAGCGGTCCGGCGCGGCTTCCCCGAGGTGCGGCTGCTGACTGCCGGCCACAACCTGGGCGCCGTCGGCCGCGACCTGGCGGTCCGCGGGGCGCGCACGCCCTACGTGGCCTTCTGCGACGACGACTCCTGGTGGGAGCCGGGCAGTCTGCGGCGTGCCGCGGACATCCTCGACGCACGACCGCGGCTCGCGGGTGTCACGGCACTGCATCCTCGTCGAGCCCGCCGGCACGGAGGACCCGGTCGTACGGGAGCTGCGGGAATCCCCGCTGACCGGACCCGACTGGCTGCCGGGGCCGCCGCTGGGCTCCCTCCTCGCGGCGGCCACCGTGCTGCGCACCGACGCCTTCCGCGACGCGGGCGGCTTCCACCCCGGCCGCTGGCTGGGCGGCGAGGAGGAGCTGCCGGCCACCGACCTGCAGCGGCAGGGCTGGTGGCTGAGCTACGCCGAGGAACTGGCGGTGCACCACGAGGCGTCCGTACTGCGGGACAGCACGGCCCGCCGGGTCCTCGGACTGCGCAACACGCTGTGGTTCACCTGGCTGCGCCGCCCGCTCGGGCCGGCGCTGCGCCGCACCGCCCAACTGATGGCCACCGTCCCCCGGGACGCCGCCTCGGCCCGCGCCTTCGCCCACGCGGCGGCCGGGCTGCCCTGGGTGCTGCGGCAGCGCGATCCCGTACCGCCGGAGCTCGAGCGGCGGCTGACCGAGCTGCAACGCGCCCGCCGCGACTCACCCGCCCGGCGGTACGTGGGCTGAGCGCCCGGGACATGCGAGGGCCCCGGGCGAACTGCCCGGGCCCGGACGCGGTGGGCCGGTACGGGTGCGGTCGGGGTGTCAGGAACCGGTGCCCTCGGGGTCCTCGGGCACGTCCGTGTCGTCCCGGTCGCCCTCCGCCTGCGACGGCGTCGGGTGCTCCGGGGAGTCCGCGGCGGTCGTGGTGGTGTCCGGCTCTTCCGGCTCGCCCTCGGCCTGGGCAGGGGTGTGGTCGCTCGTGCTCTCTCCTGTGCTCGGGCCGGCGGCCGGCCGGTCCGGGGAACGGCCGGTCATTCCTCGGTCGCCTGCTGTGTCCAGGTCCAGGCGTACTGCAGCCAGTCCGCCACGGTGAGCGCGCCCAGCCCGCCGCAGACCAGGCGGGTGGCCCGGGGTGCCGACGCGTAGGCGCACACCAGAACGCCGGCCAGCCACGCCGAGGTGCAGAACGGGCAGGACACGAGCTCGCCCACGGCGCGCCGCACCCCATGGCCGCGGGGCGTGTCCGTGACCTCGCCCGCCTCGTCCTCGGACTCGCGGCGGGTGAACGGGGCCCGGACGAAACTGGTCACCTTGTCCCTGGTCAGCAGCCTGGACCCCTTGTACGCGGCGGCGCCCATGAGGGCGACGTCCCAGGGTGGCACCGTCCGCGGCAGCCGTACACCGCGGCGGCGGGCGACCGCCGCGAACACGGCGGCACCCGCCGTGAACGTGCCGGCGAGCAGGGCGTAACCCCCGATGGGCTCCTCGCCCTCGCCCTGGTACCGCTCGGTGTCCGTCGTCATGGCACCTCCCTGCCGTCCACATGCCCGCCCTCGCCGCCGGACCCGGCACCGAGTTCCCCGGGGCGGCACCACCACACGTCGGCGGGCGGCCGTGGTCCTGAGGCGGGGCGGGACCCGACCGCCCATACTGTTGCTACGTACGGATGTGCGTACGGAGCCCTTCCCGGAGACGGACCCGCCGCCGAGCGGCGCGTCACCTCCCACGACAAGGAGTTCCGGATGACCCAGACCCAGCGTCCGTCTCCGTCGGATCTGCGGATCGGCCTGCTCGGTTCGTACGGCGGGTGCAACATGGGCGACGAGGCGATCCTGCAGTGCGTGCTCGGCTGCCTGCGCGCCCACCGGCCCCACGCCCGCCTCGTCGTCCTCAGCCGGCACGCCGACCACACCCGGCTCCACCAGCCGCAGGCCGACGAGGCGGTGCCCTGGGAGGGCGTCCCGCAAAAACCCGTGCTCGACGCACTGACGAGCCTGGACCTGCTGGTGCTGGGCGGCGGCGGAATCCTCTACGACGGGGAGGCCCGGCGCTATCTGCGGCTGGTCCGGGCCGCCCAGGACCGCGGAGTGCGCACCTTCGCCTACGCCGTCGGCGCGGGCCCCCTGCGGGAGCCGGAGGACCGGGAGGCGGTGCGCACCGTGCTGCCCGCGATGGACGACGTGGTGGTCCGCGACGAGGAGTCCCGTCTGGTCCTCGAGGAGGTCGGCGTGGAGCGGGAGCTCACCGTCACCGCCGACCCGGCGCTGCTGCTCCCGGCGCAGCCCTTCACCGAGCGGATGACGCGCCAGGAGGGCCTCCCGGCCGGCGGCCGTCTGGTCGGCGTGTCCGTGCGGGAGCCGGGCCGGGCCGCGGAGAACCTCGACGAGGCGAGCTACCACGCCCTCCTCGCCGACGTGGCCGACTTCCTGACCCGGCGCCTGGACGCGCACGTCGTCTTCGTACCGATGGAACGCCAGGACGTCCACCACGCGCACGGCGTCCTGTCCCGGATGAGCGCCCCGGACCTGGGCCGGGTCCTGCACAACTCCTACAGCCCGGGCCAGTTGCTGGGCTTCATGCGCCACCTCGACCTGGTCGTCGGCATGCGCCTGCACTTCGTGATCTTCGCAGCGCTCACCGGCCTGCCCTTCCTGCCGCTGCCCTACGCCGGCAAGGTCTTCGACTTCGCCCGCCGCACCGGCGCGCCGGCGCTGGTCGGCGTCGCCCGGGAACAGGCGGGACTGCTGCTCGCCGAGGTGGACCGGCTGTGGGACGAGTTCCCCGAGCGGCGCGCCGACCTGGGCGCCCGGGTGGCCGGGCTGCGGGCCCTGGCCGGCCGGACCTGCGTCCGCTGCGGCGACCTCCTCGACTCCGTCGACGGCGGCCCGCGGGGCGCCGTACGAAACCGCGAGTCCGATCTGTGCCTGTTCGCTCCGGGTGCGGCGCCGGTGCGGGCCGACGGCGGGTAGCGAGGCGGAGATGCCAGTTCTGGAAGAACCGCCCCGGCTCCGGACCGTCACCCTCCCGCCGCGGCCGGCCCGGCACGGCGGGCGGACGGACGTCCTGGTGGTCGGCGGCGGGCCGGCCGGCACCGCGGCGGCGTACGCGGCCGCCGACGCCGGCGCCGGCGTGGTCCTGGTGGAGCGCTACGGCTTCCTCGGCGGCAACGCCACGGTGGCCCTCGTGATGCCGTTGATGTCCTTCCACAACGAGCACAAGCAGGCCGTGTTCGACGACCCGGGGGAGCAGGGCGACCGGTTGCTGCCCAAAGACCACGGCGAGGGGGAGGCGGTGGTCGCCGGCTTCCTGCGGCGGCTGCTGGACCGGCTCACCCAACGCGGCGGCTGCATCCCGCCCTCCCTGGAGACCGGCTACACCGTGCCGTTCGACCCGGAGGTGTACAAGTCCGTCCTGCTGGACCTGCTCGACGGGGCGGGCGTCCGTCTGCTGCTGCACGCCTTCGCCTCCACCGCGCTTCCCCTGGACGACGGCTGGCGGGTGGTGTTCGAGACGAAGTCCGGGCCGGTGGTGATCGACGCCGGGGTCGTGGTCGACGCGACCGGCGACGGGGACGTGGCCGCCGCGGGCGGGGCGCCCTACGAGGTGGGACGCCCCGAGGACGGGCTCGTACAGCCGATGACGCTGATGTTCCGCGTCGTGGACTTCGCCCGGCCCCGGTTCGCCGAGTACGTGCGTTCCCATCCCGACCAGTGGCGCGGAGTGCACGGGCTGTGGGACCTGGTCGAGGAGGCCACGGCGGCCGGCGAACTGCGGCTGCCCCGCGAGGACGTCCTGCTCTTCGGCACGCCGCACCCCCACGAGGTCGCCGTGAACAGCACCCGGGTCACCGGGGCGCTCGGCATCGACGTGTGGGACCTGACCCGGGCCGAGTACACCGCCCGCCGCCAGATGGCCGAGATCGACCGCTTCCTGCGCACCCGGGTCCCGGGCTTCGAGGACGCCTACGCGGTGCAGAGCGGCACCCAGATCGGTGTCCGGGAGACCCGCCGCGTCCTCGGCGACCACCGGCTGACCGGAGACGACATCCTGCAGGCCCGCGCCTTCCCGGACGTCGTCGCGCACGGCGCCTACCCGATCGACATCCACAACCCGGAGGGCACCGGAACCGTCCTCAAGCGCGTGCCACGGGGGCGTTTCTACGACATCCCGCTGCGCGCCCTGCTGCCCCGGGGCGTCGAACGGCTGCTGGTCGCCGGCCGCTGCATCTCCGGCACCCATGTGGCGCACTCCTCGTACCGGGTGATGCCCATCGCGATGGCGACCGGCCAGGCCGCCGGCGTCTGCGCGGCGCTCGCCGTCCGCCTCGGCCGGCGCCCCCGCGAGGTGCCCCACCGGATCGTCCAGCAGGAGCTCCTGCGCCAGGGCGCCCGCCTGCGCTGCGAGGCCGCCGATCTCGCGGCGACCCCTCAGTGACCGGGCACGGCCCCCGCCGGGGCCGGTTCCGGTACGGGTCCGGGCTCGGGCGGCGCCGGGTCGGGGTGAGGAACGGGCGACGGGCCGGGCGGCGGCTCGGGCACCGGCTTCGGCAGGGGTGGACCCGGCGCCGGGTCGGGACGGCCCGGAACCGGCGGGGCCGGGGCCGGCTCCGGCGGGACGGGGATGGGGGGCTGGACCATGTTCTCCTCCTTCGTCCTCATGCGTACGGGGTGCTGCGTGTTCCCCGTATGCCACGCGTCACGCCCCGCGACGGTCCGTTCGCCCCGCCTCCCGCTCGTCACGCTCCGACGGGCCTCGGGTACGGCGGATCCCGTGGCGGCGCTGGTCCCGTACCTGGGAGACTGCCGCCGTGATGGACTCCCTTCCGGAGGGCCTGACGGCCCGGCATCCCGTCGCCGACGACCACCCGAGGGTGCTCGCCGTGCTCGAGTCCTGGTGGGGTGGTCTCAAGGGCCGGTCCGGAGCCCGGGAGCGGGCCCTGCTGCTGCCCCGCCTTTACTTCCAGCACTTCACGACCACCAGCCGTCTGGTCGAGCGCGGAAACGGGGAGCTCGCCGCCTTCCTCGTCGGGTTCCTGTCGCAGACCGACCCCGAGACCGCCTATGTGCACTTCGTCGGAGTCGACCCGGCACTCCACGGCCAGGGTGTCGGCCGGGCCCTCTACCAGTCCTTCTTCGAACTCGCCAGGACACACGGCCGCCGCTTCGTGCGCTGCGTCACCAGCCCGGAGAACACCGCCTCCCAGGCCTTCCACACCCGCCTCGGCTTCACCGTCTCCCCGGTGCGGCAGGACTACGACGGCCCCGGCCTCGACCGCGTGACCTTCACCCGGGACCTGACCGGCGGCTGATCCGGGCGGTGCGCGCCGATCCGGGCACACAGCCCTTGCCCGGGGCGGGTGCCCGGCGCAGGCTGTTCGTATGGCTGCGCAAGACGGCCCCACCCTGATCGGCTCCGTGCAACGCGCCTTCCGCCTGCTGGAAGCGGTGAGCGCGCACGCGAACGGCGCGCCGGCCAAGCAACTGGCCCGTGAGACGGGGCTCCCGCTGGCCACCGCCTATCACCTGCTGCGCACACTCGTGTACGACGGGTACGTGCGAAAGCTCGACGACGGTGGGTTCGTCCTCGGCGACAAGCTGCAGACGCTGCACGTCAGGGGCGGCGGGCAGGCACTGCTCAGCCGCGTCCGGCCCACGCTGGCGGCGCTGCGGGACGAACTCGCGACCGCGGCCTACCTGACGTTCTACGAGGAGGGCGAGATCCGGGTCGCGGAGATAGTCGACGGCCCCCGCACGCCCCGGGTCGACCTCTGGGTGGGGTTCGAGGACGCGGGACACGCCACCGCACTGGGCAAGACCGTGCTGCGGGAGCTCGACGACGACGCTCGCCGGGACTACCTCTCCCGCCACCACCTCGCCGACCTGACACCGCGCACCATCACCAGCGCTCCCGAACTGCTGCGGCGGCTCGACGCCTCGCCGGTGGCCCCGGCCGTCACCGACCTCGAGGAGTACTGCCTCGGCACGGTCTGCATCGCCGTGCCCGTCTACAGCGGGGACACGCTCGGCTCGCTCGGCGTCTCCCTGCCGGCGGACCGGATCTCCCGGCTGGAGGAGATCCGCGACCGGCTGCTCCAGACGGCGAGCCGCGTCACCAGGGGTCTGTCGCTCACTATCTGAAATTCCGGTCCTTGTCACGCCGGGGGCCGTACCCGTTTCCTGGATTAAAAGGACTTATGGGAAGTATCTCCCCGGCTTAGAGACTGAGGACTGCGCACCGGACATGAGTCAGGCCCGAGACCACCGCGGCGACCACCGGCCGACACGACCGTTCAGGAGGCGAGTGGCCGCTCCCGAGGCCTCCGCCCGCAGACGCGCCGCCGCGCGGCTGGCCGTCGGTACCCCCGTACTGCCCGTACTCGTCGTCTGCCTGGTCGTCCTCGCGGACCTCGCCGGCGGAGCGGGGCGGATCTGGCTGCCGCTGCTCGCCGCCGGGCCCGCGCTGGCCGCCACCACCAACGGGCCGCGCGGAGTCCTGTGCGTCGGTCTTCTCGCCGCGGTGCCGAGTGCGACGCTGGGCGTCTGGAACGGTGTTCCCGGCCACGAACTGGCGGCGGTGCTCGCCGCCCTGATGGCCGTCACCCTGGCGAGCGGACTCACCAGCGCGATGCGCGGGCGCCGCGAACGGGTGCTCGCGGCCGTCCGTTCCGTCGCGGAGGCCGCTCAGCACGCCCTGCTCAGGCCGGTGCCCGCGATGGTCGGCCCCTTCCAGGTGGCCGTCCGCTACAGCGCCGCGGCGGCGGAGGCCCGTATCGGCGGGGACCTCTACGCCCTGCTGCCCACCCCCTACGGGGTCCGGCTGATCGTCGGCGACGTGCGCGGCAAGGGGCTGCCCGCCGTGGGAACCGCCGCCCTGGTGCTCGGTGTCTTCCGGGAGGCCGCCTACGACGAACCCGACCTCCTCGCGGTGGTCGACCGGATCGAGCGGAGCCTGGCCCGCAACCTCGGGGACGACGACTTCGTCACCGCCGTCGTCGCCGGATACCCCTCGGCCGGGCGGCTCGAGGTGGTCAACTGCGGCCACGCGCCGCCCCTGCTGGTGCGGGCGTCCGGGCACGTGGAGGCGGTGGAGCCGGACCGTCCGGCGCCGCCCCTCGGGCTGCGCGCCCTCTCGGGCGAGGCACCCGGCCTCCGGTCACTGCCCTTCGCCGACGGAGACCAGCTGCTGCTCTACACCGACGGGGTCACGGAGGCCCGCGACCACGGCCGCACCTTCTACCCGCTCGCCGAAGGACTGGCGCGCCATGTGTCCGACGAACCGGCCCGCACCCTGGCCGCCCTCCATGACGAACTGCTGGCCCATGTCGGCGGCCGACTGCACGACGACGCGGCGCTGCTCCTGCTGCGCATACCGGCCGCCTCCGAGGCTTCGGGCACCGCCGCGGCCGTCGCCGGGCTCGACGCCGTCCCCCGCGCCACGGTCCCCGGGGAGCGAGGCTCCCAGCGGCTGCGGTACCCCGTCCGGCACCCCCTGCCGGAGCAGACCTGACCTGCCCGCAAGCGTGTTCTCACGCCGCGACGAGGTCCGCCCACCGGGTCACCCCGCCGGAGTGGACGCGCATGCCGTGCCGGGTCGCCAGCGCGTGGACGATCTGCTCGCCCCGGCCGTGCTCGTCCGGGTCGACACCCGCGGGCGGCTGTCCCGCCTCCCGCGCCGGTCCCGCGTCCGTGACCTCGACCCGCAGCGTGCCCGCCCCCTCGTCCCGGGCCCAGGACAGCCGCAGCTCGGCGGGGGGCAGGGCGTGCACGAGCGCGTTGGTGAGCAGCTCCGACACCACCAGGAGCGAGTCCTCGACGATCTCCCGGGATACCTTCCAGCCGGCGAGCACGGCCGCGACGCGCCGGCGCACGGCGGGAACGGCCCCGGTGACGGGCTCAAGCGGACACACGTGTTCCACCGCGCCCCGAAACATCGGGTCGAGCTCGAGCTGTACCGACATCGTGTTCTCCTCCGGTGGGCGATCGGCCGGGCGCTGGGCCGCAGCGCACTGTGCCGGGCCTCATAGCAACCTAGGTACCGGGACGAGGCGGGTCAATGAACGGCGGTCGGCATTGCCGAACACGGGCGTGTCCGGTGCTCACGGACCGTCCACCTGCTCGAAAAGCGGACCGTCCCCGGCGGTAATAGGCTCACCTCATGACCGGCCCGGTCCAGTCCATCGAACGGGCGGCGGCGATCCTGCGTCTGCTCGCCGGCGGACCTCGCCGACTCGGGCTCGGCGAGGTGGCGGCGTCGCTCGGGCTGGCCAAGGGCACCACCCACGGCATCCTGCGCACCCTTCAGCACGTGGACTTCGTGGAGCAGGACGCGGCGACCGGAAAATACCAGCTCGGGGCCGCCCTGCTGCACCTGGGCACCAGCTACCTCGACGTCAACGAGCTGCGGTCGCGCTCCATCAACTGGGCCGACGCCCTGGCCGCCCGCAGCGGGGAAGCGGTCCGCCTGGGCACCCCGCTGGAGAGCAACGTCCTCGTCGTCCACCATGTGTTCCGGCCCGACGACACGCTCCAGACCCTGGACGTGGGCTCGCTGCTGCCGCTGCACGCCTCCTCCCTCGGCAAGGTCCTGCTGGCCTTCGGGACCGCACCCCTCGAACTCGCCGTGGAGTCCGGCCTCGAGGCGTACACCCGGCACACCCTCGTGGCTCCGGAGCAGCTGACCCGGGCCCTCGCCGAGGTCAGGGAGGTGGGGTGGGCCGCCGAGGTCGAGGAGATGAGCGTGGGCGAAGCCGGCATCGCCGCGCCGATCCGGGGGCACGGCGGACTCGTGGTGGGCGCCGTCGGACTGTCCGGCCCGGTCGAGCGGATCTGTGACGGCCGGGGCCGGCCCCGGCCGAACCTGATCACCCTGCTGCGCGAGGCCGCACGGGCGATCTCCAGAGACCTGGGAGCGGCTCGCTGGTAGCGGCGCCGGCGGCCCCGCACCCGCGACACACCGGAAGGGCAGAGCCGATCATGGTTGAACGGTATGTGATGTCCGTCGATCAGGGCACCAACTCCACCCGATGCATCCTGTTCGACCATCACGGGCGGCTGGTGTCCGTCGCCCAGCGAGAGCACCGGCAGCACTTCCCCAGGCCCGGGTGGGTCGAGCACGACGCCGTGGAGATCTGGCGCAATCTGGAACGCATCATGCCCGAGGCCCTGTCCGGTGCTCACATCGGCGTCCCGGAGGTCGCCGCCGTAGGTGTCACCAACCAGCGGGAGACGACGGTGCTCTGGGACCGGCGGACGGGTGACCCACTGGGCAGGGCGATCGTCTGGCAGGACACCCGCACGGCGCCGCTCGTCGACGAACTCAGGCGCGACCCCGGTGAGGAGTTCTTCCTGCAGCGCTGCGGTCTGCCCCCCTCGACCTACTTCTCCGCGCTGCGCGTCCGCTGGCTGCTCGACCGGGACGACGGCCTTCGCCGGCGCGCCAGGGACGGTGAGGTGCTGTTCGGCACGATGGAGAGCTGGCTGATCTGGAACCTCACCGGCGGCACTGACGGCGGTCTGCACATCACCGACCCCACCAACGCCAGCCGCACCATGCTGATGAACATCCGCTCGCTGACCTGGGACGACGAACTGCTGGCGTTCTTCGGCGTGCCCCGCCCCATGCTGCCCGAGATCCGGTCCTCCGCCGAGGTCTACGGGGAGGCCAGCACGGTCCTGCCCGGCGTCCGCATCACCGCCGCCCTCGGTGACCAGCAGGCCGCCCTGTTCGGCCAGACGTGCTTCTCCCCGGGCGAGGCGAAGTGCACCTACGGAACGGGCAGCTTCCTGCTGCTCAACACCGGCGCCGATCCCGTACGGTCCCGGCACGGACTTCTGACGACCGTCGCCTACAAGATCGGTGACCAGCGGCCGGCCTACGCCCTGGAGGGTTCGATTGCCGTCACCGGTTCACTGGTCCAGTGGTTCCGGGACCGTCTGGGGCTGATCAGCAGCGCGCCGGAGATCGAGACCCTCGCGCGGACGGTGGAGGACAACGGCGGCTGCTACATCGTCCCCGCCTTCTCCGGTCTCTTCGCCCCCCGCTGGCGCAGCGACGCACGCGGTGTCATCGTCGGCCTCACGTCGTACATCACCAAGGGACACCTGGCCCGTGCGGTCCTGGAGGCCACCGGCTGGCAGACCCGCGAGGTCGTCGACGCCATGAACGCCGACTCCTCGCTGGCGCTGAAGGAGCTGAAGGTGGACGGCGGCATGACGGCGGACAACCTGCTCATGCAGTTCGTGGCCGACGTGCTCGACGTACCCGTGGTCCGGCCCATGGTCGCCGAAACCGTCTCCCTCGGCGCCGCCTACGCCGCGGGGCTCGCCGCGGGTTACTGGCCGGACCTGGAAGTCCTGCGCCGCAACTGGCACCGGGCCTCCCAGTGGCTGCCGGACATGGACCCCGAGCGGCGGGAGCTGGAGTACGACAACTGGCAGCGCGCCGTGGAGCGCTCGCTGGGCTGGATCAGACCCCCGAAACACCCCCGACCGAAGTGAGGTGGCCATGGACTGCGACGAGTTCATCGCCCGTGTCCGCGAGCACGGCGAATACCGGAGCACGGACGAGGCCCGGAAGATCACCGAGGACGTCCTCGAGGTCCTGGCACAGCGGCTCGACGCCGCGCAGGCCGAGGACCTGGCGTCCCGGATGCCCGACCCGGTCGGGCGGGCGCTGACCGGCCCCGGACGGCGGCAGCGGGAGGAGTTCGGGATCGAGGAGTTCTACCGGCGGGTGGCGGACCGCACCGGCGCCCGGCCCCGCACCGCGCAGTGGGACGCCGGCGCGGTACTGAGCGCCGTCGCCGACGCCGTCACCGGCGGGGAGCTCGACCAGCTCGTCAGCCGGCTCCCCGCCGACTACGCCGCCCTGTTCGGCCGGGCGGCCCCGGCCGGCTGACGGCCGGGACCTCGCCCCCCGTCGGGGCGGCTCCGCCTCACCCCGCCCGGTTCCCGGCCCAGACGGCGCCGTCGGTGGAGAGGCGGTGCGTGGTCAGCGACGTGACCGCGAGCAGCGCGAGCGCCAGGCCCAGCGTCACCACCAGGTGGGCGTGCCGGAGGAGGACGGCACCCGTGAGCGCCCCGGCGAACATGGCCAGCACGGACAGCACCCGGCGGCCGGGCCGGGGTGCCGCACCGCCCGCCGGGGCGGAGTCGGCGGCCAGCCCCGTCAGGGTCAGCGTCAGAACGGTGGTGGTGAGGTCCGGCACCCCCAGGCGGCGGGCGGCCGCGTTCTGCACACCCATGGCGAGGCCCAGCGACACGATCAGGGCGTAACGGACGCCGGTGGTGACATGGCCGCCGGCCGCCGCGGCGACCGCCGCCGCGACGGCGACCAGCACCGTCTGCGCCGCGGTGGCCGTCCGCAGCAGATGCCCGCGGTGGGCGGCGAACCGCGTCCCCAGACGGCCGCCGGCGAGCGCCCCCAGCAGGAACGCCGCCAGCGACACGACCGACGCGAGCGCCGACAGGCCGGCCGCGCCCGCCAGGGCGAAGCCGAGGAAGACCACGTTCCCCGTCATGTTGGCGACGAAGACGTGCCCCAGTGCCAGATAGCTCACCGCGTCGACGAGTCCCGTGACCACGGTCAGGGTCAGCAACAGCGGCGGCAGCGGACCGTGCCGGTCACCGCGGGGCGGTACCAGGGTCCGGGCCGCGTCAGTCAGCAGCCGGCGCATGGGCCGCTCCTCCCGGCGACGGGGCCGGACGGCGCAGCGCCACGCGGGTGAGCAGCCCGGCGGCCGGGCCGGTCACGATCGCCGCCGCACCGGTCCACCACGGCCAGTCGGCCGACTCCAGCACCTGGTCGGCCGACCAGCGGCCGGGGCCGGTGAGCGCGAGTACCGCCGAGACGACGACGAGGACCAGCGGGTACTCGTAGCCGTCGTTCTGCACCCACAGGCCGTTACGCCACTTGACGGTGGACGCGACCGTCATGACTCCCATGGCGGCCATCGCCGCCGCGGGGGTGAGCAGCCCGGCCGCCAGGAACACGCCGGCGCCGACCTGGCTGCCGCCCGCGGCGAGCGCGGTGAGCCGGCCGCCGCGGAAGCCGTCGTGCCGGAACTCCTCGGTCCCGCCCGCCAGACCGTTGCCGCCCAGCCGGAAACTGACCTTCTGCACTCCGTGACCGGCGATGAGGAGACCCGCCACCAGCCTCAGGACCAACAGTCCGGTGTCCATCGTGTCGCCCGCGCCCCGGTCAGCCGGCCGCGTGGGCGCCGATGACGGCCTGCGCGTAGACGATGCCCATGCCGTAGGCGCCGCCGTGCTCCTTGACGACCTCCGTGACCGGGACGTACGTGTCGGTCCGCGCCCAGTCCCGCTGGAGCTCCAGCAGCACCTGCACCCAGGTCACGGGCACCGCGCCGGCCTGGACCATGCGCTGCACGGCGTGCTCGTGGGCCTGCGGGCTGACACCGCCGGACGCGTCGGTGACGACGTACACCTCGTAGCCCTGGGCCAGCGCGGACAGCGTCGGCAGGACGATGCACACCTCGGTCCACAGACCGGCGATGACCAGCTTCCTGCGGCCGGTCGCCTTGACCGCCTCGACGAAGGCCAGGTCCTCCCAGGCGTTCATCGTGCTGCGGTCGACGACCTTGTGCTCCGGGAACACCGCCGCGAGCTGCGGCAGGAGCGGGCCGGAGAAGGATTCGGCGGCCACGGTGCTCAGCACCACCGGCACGTCGAACACCTTGGCGGCCTTGGCCAGGCCGACGGTGGAGTTGATGATGGCGGTGCGGTCGCCGCTGCCGGTGCCGAAGAACATCTGCGGCTGGTGGTCCACGAACAGCACCGCGCAGTTGTCGGGGGTCAGCAGGTCCGGGCCGGGAGCCGCGGTGACCTCGGCGATGTCGAGCATGTGTGTGCCTTTCCTCGTGTGGTGAATCGGTGACCGGAATCGGCCGGAGAGTGGTCAGAGGGAGAAACAGGGGTCGAAGGAGGCTCCCGCCGTCGGCGCGAGGGTGCCGCGGCGGACCCGCCACTGCCGGTGCAGTTCCGCCTCGGCGACGGCCTCCGCCAGCGACTCGGCCTGCCGGACGCCCGGCAGTCCGGCGCCGGGCGCGGCCTGGTAGCCGCCGAAGTGCGCCACCGGGCTCCAGGCCGGACTGACCGGGGGCAGCTCCTCGTCGAGGCCCTCGTACTCGGCGGCCGCGTACACGATCCGGCCGCCGGTGACCGTCAGCAGCGACTCGATGTGCGGGATCACCGGTTCGGCCACGGTGAGGAAGTCCTCGGAGAGGATCGCGAGGTCCGCGTAACAGCCCGGACGCAGCACGCCCTTGACGTCCTCCTCGCCGGTCAGTGCGGCCCCGGACCGGGTGAACAGGGCCAACGCGGTCTCCCGGTCGAGGCGGTGCCGTGGCGCGCGGAGCGCCAGGTCGCCCACGGTGCGGCCGCTGACCAGCCAGTGCAGGGCGACCCACGGGTTGTAGCTGGAGACCCGGGTGGCGTCCGTGCCGGCGCCGACCGTCAGCCCGCGCTCCAGCATGTCCGCGATCGGCGGGGCGTCCGCGGCGGCTCCGGGGCCGTACCGGCGGACGAAGGCCTCGCCCTGGAAGGACAGCCGGTTCTGCACGGACATCGCCCCGCCGAGCGCGGCGACACGGTCCAGGCTGTCCGGGGAGACGGTCTCTGCGTGGTCGAACAGCCAGCGGTTCCCGGCCGGGAAGAGCCCGTCCGCGGCGAGTCTCTCGAACACCGCTAGGTCGCGGCGGATGGTCTCGTCGTAGGTGGCGTGCAGCCGGAAGCCCCAGCCGTTCGCCATGAGCAGCCGGACCGCCTTCTCGAACTCCGCCTCGTAGTCGGGCGCGAGTTCCGGACGCGGCTGGCTGAAATTCTCGAAATCCGCCGCCGCCCAGGTCAGATTCTCGCCCGCGCCGTTCAGCCGCAGCCAGGCGTCCCCGTCCTCGGGGCGGGCCATTTCGATCCAGCGGGTCAGGTCGGCGATCTCCTGGCCCGGAGTCTGCGGAAAGAGATGATAGGCGATCCGCAGCGAAAGGCGGCCTTCCCCGGCCAGTTCCACGACCGTCTGATAATTGTCGGGGAAATTCTGGAATCCGCCGGCCGCGTCGATCGCCGACGTCAGCCCGAACCGGTTGAGTTCCCGCAGGAAATGCCGGGTGGAGGTCTTCCTGTCCTCGCCCTGGAGCACCGGCGCCTTGGCCAGCGTCGCATAGAGGACGAGGGCGCCGGGGGCCGCCAGCAGCATGCCCGTCGGCTCCCCGTCCCGGCCGCGCACGATCTGCCCGCCCTTCGGGTCGGGCGTGTCCCTGCCGTACCCGGCCGCCTTGAGCGCCGCCCGGTTGAGCACGGCCGCCTGGTACAGGTGCAACACGAACACCGGGGTGTCCGGCGCGGCGGCGTTCAGCTCCGCGACCGTCGGCAGCCGCCGCTCGGCGAACTGCTCCGCCGACCAGCCGCCCACCACCCGCACCCATTGCCCCTTCGGGGTGCGCGCGGCCTGCTCGCGCAGCATCGCCAGCCCCTGACGCAGCGTCGGCACACCGTCCCAGCGCAGCTCCAGCACGTAGTTGAGGCCGCCCCGGATCACGTGCAGATGGGCGTCGTTGAGGCCCGGCACCACCCGCCGCCCGAGTGCGTCCACCACCCGTGTGGCCGGGCCCGTGCGGCCGGCCACGTCCGCGTCGTCGCCGACGGCCGTGACGATCCCGTCGGTCACGGCGAGCGCGGTCGCATACGGGCGGCGCGGGTCCTGCGTATGGATCCGCGCATTGCGGACCACCAGTTCCGCGGCATTGTCGGTGGCTCGCGGGACCAACCCGCCGACCGGCATGGATGACACCGTGGGAAACCCCTCCCTGATTCGAATCGTGCGGTGTCACGCTAAGCCCGGCCGCCCGCCCCGTCCTTGGCGTGCGTGCACCGAATGCGTACTCAAAGTGCACTGACCGGTCCGAGGTATTTGGTGCGCTGTCGGAACAGCTTCAGTGCACTCCCGGGCAATGACCGGTCGTCCGCGGGTTCTAGCGTTGCGTTCGTATCGACATCACCGCACCACTTGAAACACCAGGAGAAACCCATGTCCGACTCCGTCGAGCCGGTCACACCGGTACTGGAGCCCGCGGCGGCCGCCTTCACCCAGGCGACCGCCAACCCGCCCTACCTCTTCGACCTGCCCCCCGCGGAAGGGCGCAAGGCGGTCGACGAGGTGCAGTCCGGCGAGATCGACAAGCCCGCCGTCGACGAGGAGTGGATCACTGTCTCCGGCGGTCCCACCGGCAGCGTCCGGACCCGCATCGTCAGGCCGGCCGGCGTCGAGGGCCCCCTGCCGGTGATCCTCTACATCCACGGCGCGGGCTGGGTCTTCGGCAACGCCCACACCCACGACCGGCTGGTGCGCGAACTCGCCGTGGGCGCGGACGCGGCCGTGGTCTTCCCCGAGTACGACCTCTCGCCCGAGGCCCGCTACCCGGTCGCCGTCGAGCAGAACTACGCGGTCGCCCGGTGGGTCGTCCAGGAGGGCGCGTCCAGGGCCCTGGACGCCACCCGCATCGCGGTCGCCGGCGACTCCGTCGGCGGCAACATGACCGCCGCCCTGACCCTGATGGCCAAGGAGCGCGGCGACGTCCCGCTGGTCCAGCAGGTCCTGTTCTACCCGGTCACGGACGCGAGCTTCGACACCGGTTCCTACCACCAGTTCGCGGAGGGCTACTTCCTGCGCCGCGACGGCATGCAGTGGTTCTGGGACCAGTACACGACCGACGAGGCCGAACGCGCCGAGATCACCGCCTCCCCGCTGCGCGCCACCACCGAACAGCTGGCGGGCCTGCCCCCGGCCCTGGTCATCACGGCCGAGGCCGACGTGCTGCGGGACGAGGGCGAGGCCTACGCGAACAACCTCCGCGCGGCCGGCGTCCCGGTCACCGCCGTCCGGGTCCAGGGCATCATCCACGACTTCGTGATGCTCAACGCCCTGCGCGAGACGCACGCCGCCGAGTTCGCCATCACGCTGGCCCAGGGCACCCTGCGCGCCGCCCTGCACACCGTCTGAATCCCGGGAGACACTCCGCCATGACCACCTCCACGCCCACCGTCGTCCTCGTCCACGGCGCCTTCGCCGACGCCGGCAGCTGGTCCGGCGTCATCGCCGAACTGCAGGGCCACGGCATCCCCGTGATCGCCCCGCCCAACCCGCTGCGCGGTCTCGCCTCCGACGCCGCGTACATCGCCTCCGTCGCCGCCCAGATCGACGGCCCCGTCGTCCTGGTCGGCCACTCCTACGGCGGCGCCCTGATCACCGTGGCCGGCACCACGGAGAACGTCGTCGGGCTGGTCTACGTCGCCGCCTACGTCCCGGAGGAGGGCGAGAGCCTCGGCGCGCTGCAGGGCCGGTTCCCGCTCTCCCCGCTGGTCGGCAACCTCAGGGAGTGGACGTACCCGGTGGCGGGCGGTGACCCGGCCGTCGAGGTCACCATCGCCGAGGACGCCTTCCCGTCGGTCTTCGCGGCCGACGTGCCCGCCGGTGTCACCAAGATCCTCGCCGCGGCGCAGCGTCCGCTCGCCGCCGCCGTGTTCGAGGAGACCGCCGCCGCGGCCGCCTGGAAGACCAAGCCCTCCTGGGCGCTGATCGCCGGCGCCGACGAGGCGATCAACCCGGACGTCGAGCGCTTCGGCGCCAAGCGCGCGGGCGCGACCGTCGTCGAGCTCGAGGGCGCCTCGCACGCGGTCGCCGTCTCGCAGCCGAAGGAGGTCGCCGACCTGATCCGCGAGGCGGTCCGCGCGACGGGCTGACCGGCCCGCACGTGGGACACCGGCCGCGCGGTTCGCGCGGCCGGCGCTCCCGGATCCGATGACGTCGGCTGAACCGGACGGGCCACGCCGCCGCTGCCCCTGCTACTGCCCGGCAGCCTCCTCGCGCACCAGCCCGGCGTACGCCTCGCCGAGCCTCCGCGCGATCTGCTCGACGCCGATGACGTCCAGGCCCTGCTGCCCGTCCACAGCGGCCTTCGCGGCCGAGGCGGCGTTGGCGAACAAGGCCCAGGAGCCGGCCGTGTAGTCGTCCCGCACCGGGCTTCCGATCTCGTCCAGACGGTCGCGGATCGGTGTCGTGTCCACGGGGCCGTCCACGTCACCCGAGAGGGCGTTGAAGGCGTCGAGGACGATCTTCCCGGACTTGAGCACGAACGTGACCCTGTGCTTGCCGTCCGGCAGCCCGCGCAGGACGTACGTCGCGAGGCGCTTGTCGGTGGCGGTGGTCTTCGCGTCCCGCGCGATCAACGTGCCGTCGACGTAGACGTCGAGCACCGCGCTGCCGTCGTTGCCGCCGATGACATCGACTCCCGTGCCCTTGAACGGCACCGTCACCGAGGCCCCGGCCGCCGTGCTCGTCGACGTCGACCGGTACCAGTCCATCGCGTCACCGAGCGCCGCCTTCCTGCTCCAGACGCCGTCGTAGGCGACCGAGCCGTCCATGTTGTCCAGCTGCGCGCTCGCGTAGGGCGTGTACCCGTCGATCTTCTCGACCTTCAGGTTGTCGAACGCGACCCGGTGGAAGTCGGTGCCGAGCTTGACACGTCCCTCGGTCTCGGGGGTCGGGTCCCGGTACGTCGCGACGGCCTTCCCGTCGATGTACGTCGTGACCGTCGCGCCCTTCGCCTCGATGGCGAGCCGGTGGCTGCCGGCCGGCGCGACCGTTCCCGAACTCACGGGCGTGCCGTACTCGTAGAACGTCCACCCGCCGTCCGGGCCGATGCGCACGTTGTAGGCGGCGTCACTGATCGCCATGCCCTTCTGCTGGCGGACGCCCAGGGCGGCGAGTCCGCCGTCCGGGTCCGGGAAGGAGATGTCGACCGTGGCCCGGTAGTTCTCCCAGCGGAAGTCGCCGACCGTCGTGTTCGGGGTGTTCCTGTTCCAGGCGCCGGTGTCCTTCATGGACTGGTCCAGGTACTGGTACAGGACGTTGTTCCCGCTCGGGTCCTTGCCGACCTCCCAGGCGCCGGTGTTGTCGACCAGGTAACGCGGCTGGTTCCCGCGCGACTGGAGGTACGACTGCGGCACCTTGCGGTCGCCGTTGTCCGTGCCGACCTGGACCCGGCCCTCCTCCTCGTACCCGAAGTCGTCGGCGTACAGGACCCTGTCGTGGGTGTCGCGCCGCTTGCCGCTGGCGTCGGTGTCGAGCACGGTGCGGGCCGTGGACTCGGGCAGACGCCGGCTCGTGGCCTTGTCGTGGCTGCGGTCGAGCGTGGTGAACGTGACGACCGAGCGCGGCTCGACCGTGTAGGTGTAGGAGCCGTGGCCGTCGGGCCGGATCTCGGCGGCGAGGTGCTTGAAGTTCGCGTCGTAGGCCAGGCCGGGGTCCGCCGCGCGGGTCTCCCAGACCTCCATGGTGGGATCGCCGCCCAGGCGCAGGTGTTCGGCCTTGATGCGATACGTCTTCGCCCGGTCGCTGTCGTTGACGGCGATCGTCGAGAAGTCCCTCTTCCGCGGGTCGGCGAGCGTCATGTAGCTGGGTGCGCCGTTCGAGCCGTCGACGTTCTCGGTGCCGCTCACGCCGCTGTGGCTCGCCTCGGGCACGGTGCGCCAGATGCCGGCCGTGTTGGTGCCGTTCTCCCAGCCTGTCTTCGCGAACTGGGTGAAGTGCTGCATCACGTACAGGGCGGCGTCGTAGCGCATGTACCCCGACCACGGGTCGCGGGCGCTGACCAGCTCCTTGTGGCTGTACTGGGCGCCCTCGTAGAAGGCGCCGATCGCCGGCTGGAAGATGTAGTGCGTCCGCTTGGAGTTGGCGTAGCTCTTCACCAAGCGGTTGGCGAGGTCGAGGGCGCTCTGCACCCCGCCGATCCCGGTGCTCGCGCCGTTCGGGCCCTCGGTGTTGTTGACCCGGTACTCGGTGGCGCCGAAGGAGGCGGTGCCCTCGCTGTACCAGACCTCCTTGTCCCGGCCGTAGGCGTTGTCGCCGGTCGCCAGCTTCGTGTACGGCCGGTACGTGGGGCTGTCGGCCGCGCCGTCGAGCCGGTCGTCGGTGTTGTAGTGGTAGCCCACCGCGTCGACCGTGCCGAAGAGTTCGGCGTCCGTGAGCAGTTCCGGACCGATGATCTTCGTGGTGTTCTCGTCCGAGGCGACGATCTTGATGTCGTGGTACGCCTTGGCGGCCGCCTTCTGCTGCCGGGCCGTCAGGCCGTAGCGCGGATCGGCGAAGTCCGTGTCGTTCACCAGCGCGTTCTTGTACCACTTGATGAAGGAGACGTCGGGGGTACCGGTCTCGTTGGTGTCCGGATCGACGTAGTCGACCATGTACCCGTACTTCTCGTACGCATCGAGGATCGTCTCCTTGTACCACTTGTACATCTCGTCGTTGCCGGTGCCCTTGTTCCACTCGGCCTGGACCCATTGGGGCATGACCCAGCGCAGGATCGAGACCTTGAGCTTCGGATTGGCCGTCTTGGCGTCGGCGGCCAGCTGGAAGCCGGGGGAGCGGGAGACGTCGGCGAGCTCGTCCGGCGTGCGCATGGTCGCCGGGTCGGAGCCGGTCGACGTGTTGGTGTCCGAACCCATCTCGATCTTGACGTGGTTGATCAGCGGGTTGTTTCCGCCGAACAGAACCCGGATGAGCTGCCAGTACCGGCCGGGGTGTTCCGCCTTGTAGTCCATCAGCAGATTGCTCGTGCTGTTGCAGCTGAGCAGGCCGAGGCCCTTGTAGGTCAGGCCGTTGACGTTGTCGGCGCGTATGTCGTTGCCGTCGACCACGACCTCTACGGCGTCGTCCGCGGGGTGCGCGGCGGGTGCCGTGACCACTCCCGCCGCCAGTGCCATGGTGGTCGCCGTGGCGAGCGATGCCCAGCTGAGTCTTCGCTGCATACCCATTCGGCGGACCGTAGGCGGCAAGCGCTTTCTACGTCAATCCCCTTGCGGCCAGGAGCAGTTGGCCCGACCCTGGACGTCCTCGCGGGCCGGGGAACGCTTGGACCCGCGACGCCCTGCGGCTGCTGCTTGCCCGTCATGGGATCACCTTCCGGCCCAAGACCCGGAAGGAGTCCACAGACCCCGACCGCGACGCGAAGCTGGACCGCGCCGAACATGTGCAGCGCAGGCGTCAGATCCTCGTACTACGGGCGATTCGGTACAGCACGTTCAGTCGCAGTGGCCCTTCGGGCGCGGTGGGGTCGTCGAAGTCGTCGACCGGGTCCCGAGTCATGCCGATCCGTCGCATCACCGCCTGCGAACGGAGGTTGGTGGCCGTTGTCACGAGGCCACCCTCAGCACGATCTTGCCTTGGATGTGGCCCTGCGCGGCGCGCGTGTGTGCGCTGCCCGCCTCGGGCAGCGAGTAGATGCTGTCCACCCCGACCTGGAGCTTGCCCTCGTCGAACAGGAGCCCGATCTCGGCGAGCTGGGGGCCGTTGGACCGTACCTGAATGTTCGAGACGGTGATGCCCAGACGCGCCGTCTCTTCCGGGTCGTACTGGGCGAAGAACACCGGAAGCATGGTGCCGCCGCGCTTGAGCACGGTCAGGAATCGTGAGCTGTCCGGGCCACCGACGGTGTCGATCACCAGGTCGACGCCGCTGACCACGTCCGCGGCCTGCGTCGTGGTGTAGTCGATGCACTCATCGGCGCCGAGCTTGCGCAGGAACTGCTCGTGCCGGCCCGAGGCCACCGCGATGACGTGTGCCCCCTTCCATTTCGCCAGTTGCACCGCGAAGTGGCCCACTCCACCGGCGGCACCATTGACCAGCACGGTCATCCCTGGCGTGATCGGCACCGGCTGGTGCACCTGGCCGGTGAAAGGAGACGGCACGTCGTGGCCGAGATCGACCAGGTACTGCCAGGCCGTAAGCACAGCCATCGGCGCCCCAGCCGCCTGCAGATGGTCGATACCGGCCGGCTTGTGCGCCAAGTCCGAAGCCGGCGCGGCCACATACTCGGCGTACGTCCGGCCGTCGAATCCGGGGAACCGCAGCATGCCGAAGACCTCGTCACCGACAGCGAACCCCGGCACGTCCGGAGCGACCGCCTCGACCACGCCCGACATGTCCGTTCCAGGGATCAGGGGGAACTCCAGCGCCGGCCTCATCTCGGCCGGCATGACCTTCATCCCCTCACGCAGGTACCAGTCCGGCGGATTGATGCCCACCGCGTGCACCCGGACAAGCACCTCGCCCGGGCCGATCTCGGGAACCGGCACCTCGTCGTACTGCAGAACTTCCGGCCCGCCCGCCTCGCGGAACTGGATCGCCTTCATCACGCCTGTCGCTTTCTCGGGGAAACGTTGCTCCATCAGTCAAGGCCCAGGACGGCATGACCGTCCAAGGCCGGTTCGGCAACCCGGTCATTCCGAAACGGCATGACGCGTACGCTGCGAGGGTGAACGATCTCGGGCAGGACCTGGAACTGCGGCTGGTGCGCTACTTCACCGTGGTGGCGGCGCACCAGCACTTCGGCCGGGCCGCCGGCGAACTGCACGTGGCCCAGCCGGCGCTGAGCCGCCAGATCCAACGGCTCGAGAAATACCTCGGCACACGACTGCTGGACCGCACCCCCCAGGGCGCCCGGCTCACTCCGGCCGGCCAGACGTTCCTCCCCCGGGCCCAAGCCCTCCTGCAGGCCGCCCGCCAGGCCGAGCTGGCCGTGCGTGAACAAGCCCAGACCGAACGAATCGCCATCGGCTACGTCGAAGACCTGGTCATCACTGCCGCCGTACGGGAACTGCGCAGCCGCCACCCGGACGCCGAGATCACCACCCGTTACCTGAACTGCCGCGACGTCGGGGCACTGTCCGACAAGCGCGTCGACGCCCTGATCGCACGAGCCCCGCTGCCACTCGCCGCCGACGACCTGTTCACCACCCCGCTGTACCAGGAGCCCCGGATGCTCGTGGTCCCGACCGGCCACCCCCTGGCCGACCGCGCGTCGGTGACCGCGGAAGAACTGGCCGGCCAAGAGGTGGCACCGTGCGCGTTCGAGACCGCAGACTGGACTTCCTACCGAATCCTCGGGGCCGGTGTGCCGCCGATCGAGAGCTACGAGGACAAGCTCGAACTCGTCGCGAGTGGCGAGGCGATCGCCGTGCTACCGGTCGGCGACCGGCGCAGCTCACTGCGTCCCGACCTCGTCACCGTCCCGATCGAGGGCGCTCCCCCCAGCCAGGTCGTCCTGGTCAGCCGTAAGAGCGACCCGAATCCGATGATCAGGCATCTCCGGCGTGCTGCCAAGGCCGTCCTGACCGGGACCAGGCCGGCGATGACCACGGACGCCAGGTCTACCAGGACCTCCGAGTAGAGTTCCGCCGGCTCGCCGCAGGCTCAACAAGCCACCGATCAGCTCTCAGGTCCTCGAAGTGAGCGCGGCGATCGGGCGCAGGGTTGAAACCGGGCCAGATAGGCGAGGGTCGAGCCGCTCCTGGTGCTCAGATGCAGGCCGGACGCGTCGGCGAGACGGTGCAGAGGGCCGAAGGGGATCCAGTGCCGGTCTCCGCCGGCCTTGACTTCGAGAGCCCTCGATGTCCTAGCGTCTCACTGTCGGCGTCGGATCCGCCGGCGCCGGGTCCGGGCGAACGGAGAAGAACATGCGGTTAGGTGTGCACATCAGTCGGTTCGATCACTCCGGGGGAGGGCCGGCGCTCGGCGCCGAACTGGCCGCCGCGGGAGCCGCCGCCGAGGCGGCGGGTGTCAGTTGGCTCTCGGTGATGGACCACTACTTCCAGCTGGAGTTCAACGGCGGCGCCGAGGACCCCATGATGGAGGCGTACACGACCCTCGGTTACCTTGCCGGCCGGACCTCCGCGCTGCGGCTCGGCGCGCTGGTGACCGGAGTGACGTACCGCCACCCCGGCCTGCTCGCCAAGATCGCCACCACGCTGGACGTGCTCTCCGGGGGCCGGGCCACGCTGGGGATCGGGGCGGCCTGGTACGACCGCGAGCACCACGGGCTCGGCGTGCCCTACCCGCCGCTCGCCGAGCGGTTCGAGCGGCTGGAGGAGACCCTGAGGATCTGCCTGCAGATGTGGGATCCGGAGAACGACGGTCCCTTCGAGGGCCGTCACTACCGGCTCGCCGAGACCCTGTGCGTGCCGGCGCCGGTGAGCGCCCCGCACCCGGAGATCATGATCGGTGGCGGGGGAGAGAGGAAGACACTGCGTCTGGTCGCGCAGTACGCGGACGCCTGCAACCTGATCCCCGCCTCACCGGAGGAACTGAGGCACAAGCTGGACGTCCTGCGCGGGCACTGCGACACCGTCGGCCGCGACTACGACGCCATCCGCAAGACCATCCTCTACACCGGGGAACCGGCCACCGGGGACCTGGACGCCCTGACCCGGGACATCGAGGGCTACACGAAGCTGGGCGTGGACACCGTGATCATCGCCCCGCGCCTCGGGGGCACCGCCGAGTGGATGGAGCGGTTCGCCGCACCGGCCGTGCAGCGGCTGGCAGGGCTCGACTGACGTGGCGCGGGGGCCGGAGCCCGTACGGCTTCCGGCCCCCGCGGGGTGCCGCGACCGGATCAGGCGGCCACGCCCACGTTGCCGTGCAGCCGCGCGACGACCTCGGTGAGCTGGGCGGCGACCTCGGAGTCGTCGACCGGGTGGGTCTCGGCGAAGCGGTTCGCGGAACCGGGGATGGACAGCTTGATGTCCTCGACCACCTTGCCGCCGGCGATGCCCACGGCCTTGCGGGCCTCGTCCTGCGCCCACACGCCGCCGTACTGGCCGAGGGCGGTGCCGATCACGGCGACGGGCTTGCCGCCGAAGGCGCCGGCGCCGTACGGGCGGGACAGCCAGTCGATGGCGTTCTTCAGGACGGCCGTGATGGTGCCGTTGTACTCGGGGGAGAAGAGCAGGAACGCGTCGGCACCCCGGGCGGCCTCACGCAGCTTGGCGGCGGCGGCCGGGACGCTGCCCTCGACGTCGATGTCCTCGTTGTAGAAGGGGATGTCGGCCAGGCCCTCGAACAGGTCGACCTCGGCACCCTCCGGAGCCAGCTTGACGGCGGCCTCGGCGAGCTGGCGGTTGTGCGAACCGGCGCGGAGGCTGCCGACGAGCGCAAGGATGCGAACAGACATAGCGGTACTCCAAGGGGCTGAAACATCGTCGTTACGATACGGACCGGGGTCCGTTTAATTTTCTACCACCCTAAACGGACCGCGGTCCAGTTTTGTTCCGGATGCTTTACGCTGTCTTCATGTCCAGCCCCCTGCCGCCCTTCCCGAAGCTCCAGGAGTCCCTCGAGGAGCCCCGGTTGCTGGAGGTCGGCTCCGCCGCCGACGAGCCGTGCCTGCGCGCCGACGCCGCCCGCAACCGCGCCAAGCTGCTCCGGGCCGCGGCCCGGCTGATCGCGGAGCACGGCGTCGCCGGGGTCACCATGGAGGCGGTGGCCGCGGCAGCCCAGGTGGGCAAGGGCACGGTCTTCCGCCGCTTCGGCGACCGCGCCGGGCTGCTGATGGCGCTGCTGGACCACTCGGACAAGCAGCTGCAGGCCGACTTCCTCGGCGGCCCGCCGCCGCTGGGTCCCGGAGCGCCGCCGCTCGAGCGGCTGAGGGCCTTCGGTGTGGCGGTGCTGCGCCGCTCGGCCGGGCAACTGGACCTGCAGCTGGCCGCCCAGTCGGAACCGACCCGCCGGTTCTCCCATCCCGCGGTCCGGGCGCTGCGCGCGCACGTCATGGTGCTGCTGCGGCAGATCCTGCCGGACGCCGACTGCGAGCTCCTCTCGCTGACCCTGATGGCGTATCTGGACCCGGCGCTGATCAGTCATCTGGTCAGGCAGTGCGAGATGCCCATGGAGCGACTGGAGGCCGGCTGGACCGACCTGGTCGACCGGGTGACGGGTGCCGTGCCGCCCCGCTGAGGCGAGCAGATTCGTCCAACCATGAACCACATTCACCCGCCCGTCGCGCGCCCGCGGGCTTCTGCCAAGATGCGGTACGTCATGGTGCAGATACCGAACTCGCCCTCGCCCGGGTCGCCCGCACCGCGCTCCGTTCCCACGAGTGCCGATGTGGCCCGCCTGGCCGGCGTCTCGCGCGCGACCGTCTCCTACGTCCTGAACAACACCAGCGCCGTACGGATCAGCGAGCCGACGCGCCGCCGCGTCCACCAGGCCGCGAAGGAGCTGGGCTACGTGCCCCACGCGGCGGCCCGCAGTCTGCGCGCCGGACACAGCCGCATGGTCCTGATGCCGGCCCCGACCGTGCCCGTGGGCCCGCTCTACGGCCGGTTCATCAACGAACTCCAGTGGGCCCTCGGGCGTCTCGACTACACGGTCGTGCAGTACGGCAGTGTCGGCCTGCACGGTGACGAGGCCGCCCGGTCCTGGGCCGAACTGCGGCCCGTCGCCGTCCTGGTGCCCGGCGCCGGTCTCGGCCCCGAGGGGGTCGCCGTCCTCAAGCGGGCCGGTGCCCGCGCGGTGGTCACCTTAGGTCCCGAGCGCGTCGAGGGCGCCCACGCGCTGCTGATGGACCACGCGTGCGTCGGTCACTGCGCCGGCACCCACCTTCATGCCCGCGGCCGGCGCCGCATCGGCGTCGTGGTCCCCGAGGAACCCGGCCTCGAGGTCTTCTCCCGGCCCCGGATGGAGGGCGTGCGCGGGGCGCTGCGCGACACGGATGCCACGGTCACCGGGCTCCCGCTCGCCCATGACGAGGAGGCCGCCGCGGAACTCGCCAAGAAGTGGCGGGAGTTGGATCTCGACGCGGTGTTCGCGTACAACGACGAGTACGCGATGCTGCTGATGCGCGCCCTGCAGGACGAAGGCGTCCGGATCCCGGAGGACACGGCCGTGATCGGCGCCGACGACCTGATGCTCGGCCGGCTGCTGCGGCCCCGGCTCAGCACGGTCCACGTCGAGCTGCCCTCCGGCCGCGACCTCGCCGAACTGGTCGACCGTGCGGTGCGCGACCCCTCCGCCGCACCCGAGACCCACAAGGTGCTCGGAGCGTCCGTGGTGCAGCGCGACTCCAGCTGATCCACCGGCCCAGGATGCCCGTGCCGCCGTCCGGATGCCTAGGATGTTGCCCGCTCAACCAAATGCACTTCCGGCGAACGGAGAGCCGCCATGCCGTTGCTCGACCCGAAGACTTGGCAGTCCCGCACCTCCCGCCCCCTGACCGGACCCCAGTACGCCGTCACCGAGCCCGCCACCGGCGACTCGCTCGCCACCGTCACCCTCGCCGCTCCCGCCGACGTCGAGACGGCCGCACGGGCGGCCGGCGCCGCCCAGCGGGAATGGGCCCGCGCCCCCCACTTCGTCCGCGCGCAGGTGCTGCGCAAGGCCGGTGACCTGTTCGCCGCGCACGCCGACGAGCTGCGCGAGTGGATCGTCCGCGAGTCCGGCTCCATACCCGGCAAGGCGGACTTCGAGCTGCACGTCGCCGCCCAGGAGTGCTACGAGGCCGCCGCCCTCGCCTCCCGTCCCGCCGGACACGTCCTGCCCAGCGAGGCGCCGCGGCTGTCGTACACCCGCCGGGTCCCGGCCGGGGTCGTCGGCGTCATCTCCCCCTTCAACGCCCCGCTGATCCTCTCCATACGTTCCGTCGCCCCGGCACTCGCCCTGGGCAACGCGGTCGTGCTCAAGCCGGACCCGCGCACCGCGGTCTGCGGAGGTCTCGCCCTCTCGGCCGTTCTCGCGGAGGCGGGTCTGCCCGAGGATCTGCTGCACGTGCTGCCGGGCGGGGCCGAGGTCGGCGCCGCCCTCGTCGAGGACCCGCGCGTACCGGTCATCTCCTTCACCGGGTCGACCGCGGCCGGCCGAGCGGTCGGCGAGGCGGCCGGCCGTCACCTCAAGCGCGCGCACCTCGAACTGGGCGGCAACTCCGCCCTGGTCGTGCTGGAGGACGCCGATCTCGACGCGGTGATCTCCACGGCGGCCTGGGGCTCGTTCTTCCACCAGGGGCAGATCTGCATGACGACCGGCCGCCACCTGGTGCACGCCTCCCTCTACGAGGAGTACGTCGAACGGCTCGCCGCCAAGGCCGACTCCCTCGCGGTCGGCGACCCGCACCGCGACCAGGTGCATCTCGGCCCGGTCATCGACGAGAGCCAGCTCGCCAAGATCCACGGCCTGGTGGGGACGAGCACCGCCCGCGGCGCGAAACTCGCCGCCGGCGGTGTCCACGACCGGCTCTTCTACCGGCCGACGGTCCTGTCCGGCGTCGACGACGACACCCCCGCGTACGCCGAGGAGGTGTTCGGTCCCGTCGCGCCCGTGCGCTCCTTCCGGACCGCCGACGAGGCGGCCGCCCTGGCGGCGGACGGCCCCTACGGGCTCTCCCTGGGCATCGTCACCAGGGACACCGCCCGGGGCCTGGACCTGGCCGAGCGGATCCCGACCGGCATCGTCCACATCAACGACCAGACGGTGAACGACGAAGCCGTGGCCCCCTTCGGCGGAATCGCCGCCTCCGGCACCGGCGCCCGCTTCGGCGGCGAGGCCAACCTGGAGGCCTTCACCGAGGTGCGCTGGACGACGGTGCGCGGGGACGTGGCGGCGTACCCCTTCTAGGGATGGTCCGAAACCGCCCGGGGCTACTCGCCCTGGGCTTCGCCCTGCTGGGCGGCGATGCTCTTGCGGACCTCGTCCATGTCCAGCTTGCGGGCCTGCCCGATGACGTCCGTCAGGGCGGACTCGGGCAGCGCGCCGGGCTGGGCGAACACGGCGACCTGGTCGCGGACGATCATCAGGGTGGGAATCGACTGGATACCGAAGGCCTGGGCCAGCTCCGGCTGGGCCTCGGTGTCCACCTTGCCGAAGACCAGGTCGGGGTTCTCCTCGGCCGCCTTCTCGTACACGGGCGCGAACTGACGGCACGGCCCGCACCAGGACGCCCAGAAGTCGATCAGGACGAACTCGTTGTCCGTGACCGTCTGGTCGAAGTTCTCCTTGGTGAGCTCCACGGTGCTGCTCATGCGTCTACCTCTTCCTCGACATGGGGGCGAAGCCGTGGGCAAAACACGGCCCTCTGAGTACATATTCCGGCCGCCTACCCATGTGGCCCCCCGGCACACCACCGACCAGACTGTGCCCATGACGGAAACGGAATCCATCGCTTACGACGTCGTGGTGCTCGGTGCCGGCCCGGTGGGGGAGAACGTCGCCGACCGGACCCGGGCGGCGGGGCTGACCACCGCGGTCGTGGAGAGCGAGCTGGTCGGCGGCGAGTGCTCCTACTGGGCGTGCATGCCCAGCAAGGCGCTGCTGCGCCCGGTGATCGCCCACGCCGACGCCCGCCGCCTGCCCGGTCTGAGCCAGGCCGTCCAGGGGCCGCTCGACGCCGCCGCGGTGCTCGCCCGGCGGGACGAGTACACCTCGCACTGGAAGGACGACGGCCAGGTCGGCTGGCTGGACGGCATCGGCGCCGACCTCTACCGGGGCCACGGCAGGCTCGCCGGGCCCCGCACGGTCACCGTGACCGGTCCCGGCGGCGGGCTCACGACCCTCACCGCCCGGCACGCCGTCGCCGTCTGCACCGGCACCCGCGCCGGACTGCCGGACCTGCCCGGGCTCGCCGAGGTGAAGCCGTGGACCAGCCGCGAGGCCACCAGCGGGAAGTCCGCGCCGGGCCGGCTGATCGTGGTCGGCGGCGGTGTCGTCGCCACCGAGATGGCCACCGCCTGGCAGGCCCTCGGTTCCCGGGTCACCGTCCTGGTCCGCGGCAAGGGCCTGCTGTCCCGCATGGAGCCGTTCGCCGGTGAACTGGTCGCCGAGTCGCTCACCGAGGCGGGCGTCGACGTCCGCACCGGCACGTCCGTGGAGTCGGTGACCCGGGAGAACGGCACCGTCGTGGTCGTCACCGGTTCCGGCGACCGCATCGAGGCCGACGAGATCCTCTTCGCCACCGGCCGCGCTCCGCGCACCGACGACATCGGTCTCGACACCGTCGGCCTGGAACCGGGCTCCTGGCTGGACGTCGACGACAGCCTGCGGGTGAGCGGAAGCGACTGGCTGTACGCCGTGGGCGACGTCAACCACCGCGCCCTCCTCACCCACCAGGGCAAGTACCAGGCCCGCATCGCCGGCGCCGCCATCGCCGCCCGTGCCTCCGGCGGGACCGTCCCGGACTCCGAACCCTGGGGCGCCCACGCCGCCACCGCCGACCACCACGCCGTACCGCAGGTCGTCTTCACCGACCCCGAGGCCGCCGCGGTCGGTCTCTCCCTCGCCGAGGCGGAGCAGGCCGGGCACCGGGTCCGGGCCGTCGACGTCGAGTTCTCCTCGGTCGCCGGGGCGGGCCTGTACGGCGACGGCTACCGGGGGCGTGCCCGCATGGTCGTCGACCTCGAGGACGAGATCCTGCGCGGCGTCACCTTCGTAGGGCCGGGCGTCGGGGAACTCATCCACTCGGCGACCATCGCGGTCGCCGGCCAGGTCCCCGTCAGCCGCCTGTGGCACGCCGTGCCGTCGTATCCGACCCTGAGCGAGGTGTGGCTGCGCCTGCTGGAGGCGTACCGGGGCTGAGCTCACCACGCGGGGCGGCGCGGGGGCGGGCCCTTGGGTGTCTCGCCCCCGCCGCCCCTGCCCTTCCCGTCCTCCAGGGGCTCCGCCCCTTCGACCCCGCCAGGGGGCTCCGCCCCCTGCCCCCCGCGGGGCTTCGCCCCCTGCCCCCCACCAGGGGCTCCGCCCTCTGGCCTTCTCGCGGGGCTTCGCCCCTGCACCCCCCCGCGGTTCGCCCCTGCACCCCCCCGCGGTTCGCCCCTGGCCCCCCCGCGGGGCTTCGCCCCCTGGCCCCCCCCGCGGGGCTTCGCCCCTGCACCCCACCGGGGGCTCCGCCCTCTGGGCCCCCGGTCGGCCTCAACGGCCTCCTCCTCAAACTCCCCCAGAGGGGGCACCCCCCAACGAGCTGCCCATTGCCTGTCGGTGCTTCGACGTGCCGGGCGGGCTGAGAGGAGAGCCGCGCCTCCCGGTCGGTCCGCACGGGTGGTGGGTGGGCCTGGGCCGGGGGTCTGGGGGCGGAGCCCCCAGCGGCTTGAGGTGGGTGGGGCTCACGGCAGGTCGAACCCCAGCTCCCGCGCGGCACGCTCAGGCGTCGGCTGAGGCCAGCGCAGCGCCATCGCCTCGTTCGACGACAGAGACCGCAGCTCGGCCCGGTCGAGGTACAGCGTGCCGTCGAGATGGTCCGTCTCGTGCTGGACGATCCGCGCGGGCCAGCCGGTGAAGACCTCGTCGAGCACCCGCCCGTGCTCGTCCTCCCCACGCAGCCGCACCGCGGCGTGCCGGGCCACCACCGCCTGCCAGCCCGGCACGCTCAGGCAGCCCTCGAAGAACACGGCCCGGCCGCTGCCGACGGGCTCGTACCGGGGATTGACCAGCACCCGGAACGGCTGCGGCACCCGGCCACGGGCCAGCCGGATCTCCTCCGGCACCGGCGCCGGGTCCTCGATGACCGCGATCCGCAGCCCCACCCCGACCTGCGGCGCGGCGAGCCCCACCCCCGGGGCCGCCTGCATGGTCAGGCGCAGCGCCCGGACGAAGCGTTCCAGCAGCGCCGGCCCCAACTGGCCCCGGAACGGCTCGGCGCGGTGCCGCAGCACCGGGTCACCGGCCGCCACGATCGGCAACGGGCCGTCGGTGGCCAGGAGTTCCTCGACCCGCTCGGCAAGGGACGTACGACCGGAGGGAGATGCCATCACGTCAGGATCGCACGCCCACCGCCCGGCCCGCGTGACGCACGCCACTGCGGACGCGGGGAACCGGCCCGTCCACCGCCCCGACTACCGGACCACCAACAGTGAGAGAACGAACCCCGGAGAGCCCCGCCGATGTCCACCGCTCCCTCGCCCGCCAAGGACGAGGCCCCCCGACACCCCGCCCCGGCCAGGTCCCCAGGCCGTCGGGCCGCGCTCCGTCCCCTGGTCCTGCGCCTGCACTTCTACGCGGGCGTGCTGGTCGCGCCGTTCCTGCTCGTCGCGGCCGTGACCGGCCTGCTGTACGCCGGCTCGTTCCAGGCCGAGAGGATTCTCTACGCACATGAGACGACCGTCCCGGTCGGCAGGAGCAAGCTGCCGGTCTCCCAGCAGGTGACCGCCGCCCGCGAGGCCCACCCGGAGGGCACGGTCTCCGCCGTGCGCCCCTCGCCCGAGGCGGACGCGACCACCAGGGTGCTGCTGTCCGGCGTCGAGGGCGTCGGCGCCGACCACACCCTCGCCGTCTTCGTCGACCCCTACACCGGCAAGGTGCGCGGCGCGCTCGAACAGTGCGGCTCGACCGGCGCACTCCCGCTGCGCACCTGGATCGACGAACTCCACCGCGATCTGCACCTCGGCGACACCGGCCGCCTCTACAGCGAGTTCGCGGCGAGCTGGCTGTGGGTGATCTCCGGCGGCGGCCTCGTGCTGTGGTTCTCCCGGCGCCGCGCCCTGCGCAGGGTGCGCGGCACCGGCGGCCGGCGCCGCACCCTCGGTCTGCACGGCACCGTCGGCGTCTGGGCGGCGGCCGGGTGCTTCTTCCTGTCGGCGACCGGGCTGACCTGGTCGGCGTACGCCGGTGCCAACATCGACGAGCTGCGCACCTCCCTCGGCCAGGCCACCCCCTCGGTGTCGGCCACGGCGAGCGGCGAACACGCCGGCCACGGCACGGCCGCCGCCTCCGGCGGGGGCGCCGGGCACGGCGTCGGCCTCGACAAGGTGCTCGCGGCGGCGCGGGGCAAGGGACTCACCGACCCGGTCGAGATCGTCCCGCCCGCGGACGCGGACTCGGCCTACGTCGTCAGGCAGATCCAGCGCAGCTGGCCCGAGAAGCAGGACGCCGTCGCCGTCGACCCGGCCACCGGCCGGGTCACCGACATGGTGCGGTTCGACGACTACCCCGTGCTCGCCAAGCTGACCCGCTGGGGTATCGACCTGCACACCGGCATCCTGTTCGGGATCGTCAACCAGATCGTCCTCGCACTGCTCGCGCTCGCCCTGGTCCTGCTGATCCTGTGGGGCTACCGCATGTGGTGGCAGCGCGGCCGGGGCTCCGCCTTCGGCCGCCCGGTACCGCGCGGCGCCTGGGCGCAGGTGCCCCCGTACCTCCTGGTCCCGGCGCTGGCGGCGATCACCGTGCTCGGCTGGTTCGTCCCGCTGCTCGGCGTACCACTGGCCGCCTTCCTGGCCGTGGACATCGTCCTCGGCGAGATCGCCCACCGTCGGGGGCGCAGGTCGTACGGCAGCGCTCCGATGTGAAGTAGCCTGGCCCGCCAGGGGGTTGGACATGTTCTCGGTGAGACCGCTCGATGTGACGACCTGGCCGGACTTCGCGCGCCTGGTCGAGGACCAGGGCGGCGTGTGGGGCGGCTGCTGGTGCATGGCCTTCCACACCGAGGGGGTCGGCCGGGACAGGTCACCGGAACGGAACCGGTCCGACAAGGAGCGCCGGGTGCACGAGGGCCGAGCCCACGCCGCCCTGGTGTACGACGGCGAGACCTGTGTCGGCTGGTGCCAGTTCGGGCCCACCGGGGAACTGCCCCGCATCAAGCACCGGCGGGCCTACCTGCAGGGCGACCCGGCCCTGCCGGACTGGCGGATCACCTGCTTCTTCGTCCACCGCGGGCACCGGCGCAAAGGTGTCGCGGCGGCCGCCCTCGAAGGTGCCCTCGGTGAGATCGCCCGGCTCGGCGGGGGCTCCGTGGAGAGCTACCCGGAGGACGCGGACGGCCGCTCGGTGTCCGCGTCCTTCCTGCACAACGGGACGGTGGCGCTCTTCGAGAGCCAGGGCTTCACCCGCACCCGCCGCCTGGGCAAGCACCACTGGGTGGTGAGCCGGACCGTGCGGCCGGTCGCAGGGGACGGCTCCGTGCCGGAGCCGGGCCCCGGACGGTGACGCGTCATCCGGCGAGGGCGGCCAGTTCCGCGTTCGCCCGTTCGGTGACCAGGGTGAGCAGGCGTCCCGCGGCGGCCCGGTCCTCCTCGGGGATGCCGGCGTAGAGCCTGGCGGCGACGGCCGCGGTCTCGGCGGAGCCCTTGGCGTACAGCTCCCGTCCGGCGTCGGTGAGCCGTATGCGCAACGGCTCCTCGGGGGCCAGCAGCCCGGCGGTGACCAGTTCCTCCACCGTGCCGCGCACGTCGGCCGCGGCTGCCTTCACGGTGGTGACGACGCCGTCGACGAGGTCGTCGGCCCGGACCGGTCCGTCCGCGACGGCGGCGAGCCGCAGGGCGACGAACTGCTGGAACGTGACTCCGTACGGGGCCAGGACCCGCTCGAGGACGGCGCGCGAGGCGTAGTGGGCGAGGCCGATGACGCGGCCGTCGACAAGGGGTGCGCTGGTGGTCATGACTGCTCCGTCTCATTGCCGTTCGTGGTGAATGGATCAAGCGGTGCGTCCAGCAGGGTCGCCAGGTCGCGGGTGAACTCGCGGGCCCGTGCGCTGTCGGGCCCGCCGAGCGGCTCCAGCAGCTGCCGCAACAGCCCCTGGACGACCGTGACGGCCCGCCCGGTGACCTCGCGTCCCCGCCCGGTGAGGGCGAGCCGCACCGCGCGCGGATCCCGGGGGTCCCTGGCGCGCTCGAGCAGCCCCGCCGACTCCAGGGAGCGCGCCAGCTTGGACACGTACAGCGGTTCCAGACCGGTGTGATCGGCCAGCTCGCGCTGGCTGGGCCGCTGTCCCGGGTGCTGCATGCCGTACAGCGACGCGACCAGCGAGTACTGGGCGTGGGTGAGACCCAGCGGGGCCACCGCCCGGTCGACCGCGACCCGCCACTTCATGGACAGACGCCACACCAGGAAGCCGGGCGTGGCTCCTTCGGAACCCTTGCTCATGACTCATACAGTACATGGCTATTATGTACATGGCTACTATCCGCTCGGGAAGCCGGAACCCCGCCCCTACTATGGGTGGGCGCGCGTGCGTCGACAGTGAACAGGGCGGAACGGGAGAGGGCTGTGACGGAGAACGCCAGGGGCTCGGAGGACCCGCCCGCCGAGGTGCTGGCGGCCGCCGCTGCCGCGTTCGGGCTGCTCGCCTCGTCCGCCCGGCTGCACCTGATGTGGGCCCTGTCCCAGGGCGAGAGCGATGTCACGCACCTCGCCGACCGGGTGGGCGGCGCACTGCCCGCGGTCAGTCAGCACCTCGCCAAGCTGAAGCTCGCCGGACTCGTGCGCTCGCGGCGCGAGGGCCGGCGCCAGGTCTACTACGTCGACGATCCCGACGTACTGGCGCTGGTACGGGTGATGGTCGGTCAGCTGACCGCGCGCTCCCGGTAGGCGCCGCTCCGGTCCACCGGACATGTCCGAATTCCGGGGCGCGCGAACGCCGTCGCCGGCTCTCCCTTCTAGTCCTCGCGTCGGCGCTGCACCTCATCGTGCGTGTCGCCGGCACCCCGCAGGGCGGCACCCCGCAGGGCGGCACGCCGCCGGCGCAGGCGCCCGTCTCCTCGCACACTCCGCCGGCCGGTTCCTGATCCGCCGGCTGTCAGGGCTCTGTGCAGCGGAAGGGCCGTGAGCAGGACGAAGATCCCGAAAAGTGTGATCGGCAGCAGCCCCACCGGACGGAGAAAGGCAAGGGGATGAGCCCGGACGGCGCTCACCGCGGTGGCCCAATTCGCCGACAGGTCCGCGGTCATGACGACGGCCGCGAGCAACGGCCCGTACGGGCGCCCCAGCACGATCAGCAGTGCGACCAGCGGGTCCAGCAGCAGAAGCCCGTGAAAGAGGTACTGCACCGGCGTTGCCGCGTAGCCGTACGTGTGCAGCCCGCCCGTCGCCAGGAAGTACGCATGGGCTCCGGCCCCCTCGACGAACCCGATCACGTACGCTGCCATCACACACCGGGCCCACACCGGGCGCTCCCCCCACCGCATGTGATCACCGTAACCCCTCGTGCCGGAACGCCGGCCCAAGCGGTCGCGTCTTGTCCCACGGGCCGGGCATGCGATGCTTCAGCTGTGAATCTGGTGAGGAACGTGCTGCTCGGGACCCCTGTTTGTTAGATTGCGCAATCACGCAACTGAGCGGAGCAGCGCCTCGCTCGTCCGTACACCGCCGCGCATGCCCGGCCGCACCCGACGGCCCGGCCTGTCGGGCCCGACCGTTCATGGGAGTGGTAGATGAGCGACCCGTGGGACGGTCCGGTCGGCCAGGCCACGCGCGGCCGCGGTGCCCGGCTGCCCGGAGAACCCGGGAACCGGTCCGACGGCATGCGCCCACCGGGGGGCAGGGCCGCGGCCAGGGCGGCCTCCCGCTCGCACGGCGGGTCGAGGTCGCGGCGCCGGACGCCCACCGCGGGACGCGGCAGGCGGTTCCTGAAGATCGCCGCGATCACCCTGTCCGTCCTCGTCATGGTCACCGCCGGTGCCGGCTGGTGGTTCTACGAGCATCTCAACGGCAACATCAACAGTGTGTCGCTGGACGGCAAGGGCGGGACCGAGAAGGCGGACGCGTTCGGCCGCACCCCGATCAACATCCTGGTCATGGGCTCGGACGGCCGGACCAGCGCGGCAGACTGCAAGCTGGGCGGCGGCTGTTCGAAGACCGGCGTCCAGACCGGCAGCAACGCGGATGTGGAGATGGTGGTGCACATATCCGCCGACCGCTCCAACGCCACGGTGATGAGCATCCCCCGGGACACCATGACCAAGGTCCCCGCCTGCAAGGACGGTGCGACCGGCCAGTCCACGCCCGGCTACTACGGGCAGATCAACAGCGCGCTGGAGTACGGGCCGGCCTGCCAGGTGGCCACCGTGCACCAGCTCACCGGAATACCCATCGACCACTTCGTCAAGCTGGACTTCTCCGGTGTGGTGAAGATGTCCGACGCGGTCGGCGGTGTCTCCGTGTGTGTCAGTGACGACGTCTACGACACCTACTCCCACCTCAAGCTCTCCAAGGGCACCCACACCCTCAAGGGCGTCGCGGCACTGGAGTTCGTACGCTCCCGGCACGGTTTCGGCGACGGCAGCGACCTGGGCCGCACGGTCTCCCAGCACATCTTCCTGAGCGCGATGATCCGCAAGTTCAAGAGCGCGGGCACGCTCACCGACCCCAGCGCCGTCTACCATCTCGCCGATGCCGCGACCAAGGCGCTGACCGTGGACGACGGTCTCGGCAGCGTCAAGAAGCTGATCTCGCTCGCCGCCGACGTGAACAAGGTCCCCACGAAGCGTATGACCTTCACGACGATGCAGACGGCCCCCGACCCGACCAACAAGGAACGTGTGGTGGTGGGTCCGGGAGCCAGGACCCTCTTCTCCACCATGGCCAACGACCAGGCGCTGACCACCGGTTCCGGCAAGAAGTCCGCGGCCGCCGCCGCGACCGCCGAAGCGACGGCCACCGCCTCGGCCGTACCCGCCTCGCAGCTCGCCGTGACGGTGGAGAACGGCACCGCCATCACCGGCCGCGCCTCCGTCGTCGCCACCGCACTCACCGACCAGGGCTTCAGCTCCGGTACCACCACGGCCAACGCCCCCAGCCCCGCCGCGACCACGACCCTGACCTACGGCACCGGTCAGAAGGCACAGGCGCAGACCGTCGCCAAGGCACTCGGCCTTTCCGCCTCGCACCTCAAGCAGGGCACCGGTACGGGTCTGACCCTGGTGGTCGGCAGTGACTGGCCCAGTGGCACGAGGTTCCCCGGCGGCGCGTCCTCGTCCGCCCCGGCGGACGCGAAGGCCGCGGTGGGAGGCGCCCACGCCCAGACCGCCGACCAGGCCAAGACCTGCGCCAAGGTCAGCCCGTACAAGACCGTCTCGCTCAACGGCGTCCCCATGACTCCGTCCCAGGCGTACGCGGCCGCCAGGAACAAGCCGGACTCGGACAGCTGACAGGCCGGGGGCGACCGGTCCCGAACAGGGTTGTACAGTTGCGCGATGTCGCAATCATGGCGGTAGGTGTGGCACGTCTGGCCCACACCGCCGTCGGCTTGAAGCATGAAGAAGGGGTGGGCGGGATGCTCCGCAACGGGCTGGAACCCTGGCACCTGCTGATCGTGGCCGTCGTCATGATCCTGCTGTTCGGCTCCAAGAAGCTTCCCGAGGCCGCCCGTGGTCTGGGCAAGTCGATGCGCATCCTCAAGAGCGAGGCCAAGGCGATGAAGGACGACGGCACCGCTCAGCCCTCCGCCACCCCCACCGGTAGCGCCGTCGGCGCCGAGACGGCTCGCTGAGGCCCCTCCGCCCCGCCGGTCAGGGGTCGGCGATGCCGGAGCCGTGCCGCAGCCGTTCGTCGGCAACGGGACGGTACCGGCGGTAGGCGTACATCGCTTCCGCGCACACCGGGCGGCGCGGGCTTCACCTGGTTTCCCAGTCCACGACGTCGGTCGTCTTCAGGCGGACATTTCAGGGGTTTCTCAAGCAGGGATCGGGACGGGCGATGGGTCATCGCCCGTCCCGCGCGTTCCGCCATGCCGTGCGCACCACCCTGATGGCGGAGTCGGAGAACGATCGATGTCTGGAGTATCACGGGTGTTTTCACGAACAGACGGCACGAACGAGCGGGCCGTATGGCGTCAGCCGCGAGCGGTGCTGTGGGGCACAGCGGGTGTGGCGGCCCTCGGAGTCCTCATCGCGCTGGAGATAGCCGCACGTCGCTACTGCGGCCAGCCGGGGCCGCTGACCAATCAGGCGAGAGAGGCGATATTAGTCCCCAAGCCGGGGCCGCTGTACGGCGGTATGGCCTTGATGATGGTGGTGCTCACCTGGCGGCAACGGTTCATCGCGGCTGCTGCCGCGATCGGCATCGACGCCGTCTTCGTACTGGTGCGGTGGGCGGTCGGCGCCAGGACGAGCGGCGGCCCTTTCTTCGGCAACGGGGCGTTGTGGGTGATGCTGGGCTGTGCGGTCATCGCCGTCACACGCCGCACCGGTCAGGAACGCGTCCTGCTGCTGAAGGGCGTCGGGCTGGGCCTGCTGCTGGTGACCGGCCGCAAGACCGGTGACACCTGGCTGCTCATCACGTCCAGGACCCGCCCGATGGTGCTCGACGAGTACGTGGCGACCGCCGATCACGCGCTGGGCAACCCGTCGTGGCTGGCGGGCCGGATCCTCAGGGCCAGCGGCCCGATCATCCCCCACCTGCTGCACCTGGTCTACGCCCAACTCGCCGTGGCCGCAGTCGCCGTGGCACTGTACCAACTGCGCAACGTGGCGGCCGAGCGCCGCTTCCCCCGCCACCACCTGGTGCGGACCTTCCTGGTGATCGGCCTCCTCGGGCCGGGCATCTACATGCTCTTCCCGATGGTCGGCCCCGTCTTCGCCTACGGCCCGGGCGCCTCCGGCACCGGCGGCGTGCAGTGGGCGGTGGCCAACCTGTGGCCGCACACGCCTCCACCGGTCGGCACCCCGCACCCGGTGCCCTACGACGAGATCACCCCGCGCAACTGCATGCCCAGCCTGCACACCGCGTGGGCCACCGCGATCTTCCTCCACACCCGCAAGGGCCCGAAGGTCCTGCGGTTCGCCGGCACGTTCTGGCTGATCGCGACTCTCTCCGCGACGCTGGCATTCGGCTACCACTACGGTGCGGACCTCGTCGCCGGCGTGGTGTTCGCCCTCACCATCGAGGCAGCGCTGCGCTCGATGGACCGCGGCTGGGACCGGGCAGGGATCCGGCTGGTCGTGTACGGCACGACGGTCTTCGCCGCGCTCCTGCTGGCGTACCGCTACCTGCCCGTCGAGATGGCCGGACACCCGTGGCTGTTCGGGCCCCTCCTCGTTCTCGCGATGACCTCAGTGATCTACGGCTACATGCGGACCACCAGGTCGTGGGAGCCGCGGCTCGCACCGGTGCGACAGCCGGAGGTCCAACCCGAACCGGTCTGAGAAGGGCACTCGAGGCGTAGGTCCAACTGCCCATGACCGCAGGGCAGTAGTACTCGTGACGGACCTCCGACCTCGTACTGACAGGTGACGAACAAGATCGTTCCAGCGCATAGCGTGGCACATGACCGGAGACGGCCTGCGGGCTGTCCTCTCCTCCCGGTCGCCCCCTTCCACGCCGGCCCGGAGCTTCGTCATGCCCAGAGCACCATTGAGCGCGGTTCCACCAGCCCTCACGCTCGTCCTCGGCACGTGGGGGCTCACACGTGAGGACAGCATGTGGCGTGACGAGGCGGCGACGTGGGAGGCGACCCACAGGACCGTCCCCGAGATCTGGCATCTGCTGGGCCGGATCGACGTGGTCCACGGCCTCTACTACCTCTTCATGCACGTCGTTTTCACCGTCTTCGGAGACAGCCTCTCCGCCCTGCGACTGCCTTCCGTCCTGGCCATGGCATGCGCCGCCGGCGTGATCACCCTCCTGGGCTCCCGACTGGCCGGCCGGTCCACCGGGCTGGCCGCGGGCCTGGCGTTCGCTCTTCTCCCCGGGGTGCAGCAGTACGCGCAGGAGGGGCGCCCGTACGCTCTGGTGACCGTCTGCGCGGCACTGTCCTGCCGGCTGCTCGTGGCGGCGGTCGACAGCCCGGGCGCAGGCCGCTGGGCGGCGTACGGAACGGCCGTGCTGGCGGCCGCGCTCCTCAACTGGTTCTCCCTCATGGTGCTGTTCGCACACGCGGTGACCATCGTCCTCACCGGCCCGCCTCGCCCGACCGTCCTGCGATGGGCACTCGCGGCATGCGCCGCCGTGGCGGGCACGATGCCCCTCGTCGTGGCGAGCCGGTCACAGGCGGAGCAGATCGCCTGGATCCACCCGACCGGACCGGGCACGCTGCTCGGTCTCCTGCTGACGCTGCTCGCGGGTGCGCTGTGCGCATGGCTCGCGCGACCCGGAACGACCGGTGACGGGCCGCGCGGCGCCGGGGTCACGCTCACCGCGCTCGCCCTGCCGCTCCTCGTCGTCCCGCCGCTCCTGCTGGCCACCGTCTCCGTGGCCCGCCCCGTCTACCAGGCCCGCTACGTCCTGTTCAGCCAGATCGGACTCGCCCTGCTCATCGGCGCAGCGTGCCACGCGCTCGCCTCTCGCGTCCGGACACCACCCCGTCGCACCATCGCCGCGGTCACGGCCCTCGCCTTCCTCGGGCTGCTGCCCGTCGAGGTGTCACTGCGCAGCGCGAGCGGCCGGATCGACGACGTGCTGTCCACGGCGCGGAACGTCGCCGCGGTCCGTGAACCGGGTGACGCGGTGTTGTTCATCCCCGCGGCACGCCGTGACACCGCCCTGGTCTCGCCTGCCGCGTTCACCGGGGCCGACGACGTGGCACTCGCCCAGGACCCGCTGCCGTCCGGCACCCTGAACGGCGTGGAGGGCACCCCGCGGCAGATAGCGGACGCCCTCCTGACCGCCCGCCGTGTCGTGGTCGTCACCGACGACGGTGCGGTGCCCCTCACCACGGCTCGCGACCGGATCAAACAGCGGCTCCTGCACGCGTACTTCGTCCGCTGCCGCGAAAAGAGCGAAGCGGGCCGCAAGGTCGTGGTCTACGAACGCCGCCCCGGCTGAGCGGTCCCACGATCGGACACGCCCCGTACGGAGGTTCCGCCCGGCGCGGCCCGCCGGCCGGACCCGCGGACCGTCTTGCCGGAGGCGGCGCCGGTCGCCGCACCGCCCCCGGACGGGCGGCCGGAACCGCGGCCGCCCGTTCCGGCGGCACCGCCGGTGGAACCGCCGGCTCCCGCCCGGCGGGCAGTACCGCGACCTCCGGTCGCCGAGGTGCCGGCCGACGCTGTAGTCCCGGCCGCGGTCCGGCGCTCGGAGCCCCGGCTCCCCGTCCTGGCGGCAGTACCGGTCGCCGCCTTGCCGCCGCCACCGTTGCGGCTTCGGCGGCCGGCCCGCCTGCCGGGCTTGGCGTCGGCCTTCGGCTCCGGGCGGGAGGCCGCCTGTGTCGCAGGCTGGGGGACCTCGATGGTGACGGGCACGCCGGACGGCTCCCGGGCGCCGGTGATGGCGGCCAGTTCCGTGCCGCTCGAACTGACGCGGGCCGCCCGAGGGTGGATGCCCGCGTCCGACATGAGCCGGGTGACGTCCCGTTTCTGCTCCGGCAGGACCAGCGTGACCACACTGCCGGAACCGCCGGCCCGGGCCGTGCGGCCGCCCCGGTGGAGGTAGTCCTTGTGGTCCGCCGGCGGATCGACGTTCACGACGAGGTCGAGGTCGTCGACGTGTATGCCCCGGGCCGCGACGTTCGTCGCCACCAGCGCGGTGACCTGACCGTTCTTGAACTGTTCCAGCGTGCGATTGCGCTGCGGCTGGGAACGGCCTCCGTGCAGTGCCGCCGCGCGGACACCGACGGCCAGGAGCCGCTTGGCGAGCCGGTCGGCTGACCTCTTGGTGTCGAGGAAGAGGATGACCCGGCCGTCACGGGCCGCGATGCGTGCGGTGACGGCCTTCTTGTCGGTCTCGTCCTGCACGTGGAGCACATGGTGCTCCATGGTGGTCACCGCTCCCGCGGACGGGTCCACGGAGTGCACCACGGGGTCCGTCAGGAACCGCTGCACCAGCCGGTCGATGTTGCGGTCCAGGGTGGCCGAGAAGAGCATGCGCTGCCCGTCGGGCCGTACTCGCTCGATCAGCCTGGTGATCTGCGGCAGAAAGCCCATGTCGGTCATCTGGTCGGCTTCGTCCAGCACCGTGATGCGTACGTCGTCGAGCACGCAGTCACCGCGTTCCACGAGGTCGTTGAGCCGGCCGGGACTCGCCACGACCACCTCCGCGCCACGCCGGAGCGCACCGGCCTGCTTGGTGATGGACAGTCCGCCGACCACGGTGGCCATCCGGAGGTTCACCGCCGTCGCATAGGGGGTGAGCGCGTCCGTCACCTGCTGGGCCAGTTCACGGGTGGGCACCAGCACCAGGGCTAGAGGGGCCTTGGGCTCCGCCCGCAGTCCGGCGGTGCGGGCCAGGAGCGCCAGCCCGAACGCGAGGGTCTTGCCGGACCCGGTGCGTCCCCGGCCCAGCAGGTCACGGCCGGCGAGCGAGTTGGGCAGGGTGGCGGCCTGGATGGGGAAAGGGGTGGTCACGCCCTGCGCGGCGAGGGTCTTCAGCAGCCCCGCGGGCATGCCGAGGGCGGCGAACTCCTCGACGGCGGGGAGTGCGGGTGTCGTGCTTTCCGGCAGCCTGAATTCCCGCGACGACGACGCGGACGGTGGGGGTGACGAGGCGCGCCGGTTCGGTTTCTGGGGCCTGCGGGACATGCGGTTTCTGCCTTCCTGGAAACAGCACGAACCGGGGTCCGCACCATGGCGGTGCGGACCCCGGTGCGTCGATACGCGTCCGGCGATCAGGCGGGGACGATGTTCTCCGCCTGCGGGCCCTTCTGGCCCTGCGTGACGTCGAACGAGACCCGCTGGCCCTCCAGGAGCTCACGGAAGCCCTGGGACTGGATGTTCGAGTAGTGGGCGAAGACGTCGGGGCCGCCGCCGTCCTGCTGAATGAAGCCGAAACCCTTTTCGGCGTTGAACCACTTGACGGTTCCCTGTGCCATGACCTTCTCCTTCTGTAGGCAGAGGGCCCATCCGGAGATGCCGGAAAACAAATAATGCGCCTGAGGAGAAGCAATCCCGTCAGGCGCACATAAGTATATGGGTACCACAACTGCAACACCGAGACCGTAGCACAGCTCGGCGGTGCGTGACGGATCATCGAGGCGTGTCGACCCGATCGGCGAGGGGAAAAACAGGCTGCGGCTGTCCGGGTGAGCCGCCTATGGTGCCGCGGTGGAAGATCACGAAGTGTTCGTCGGCGGAGTGAACCAGGTCGTCCGGGAAGGAGACCGCGTCAGGCGTCCCGTGGGGCCGTGGAGCCCCACCGTGCAGCGGTTCCTGGCCCACGTGGCCGGGACGGGGTTCACCGGGGCGCCGCGGACGTTCGGGTTGAGCGAGAGCGGCGCAGAGGAGATCGTCGAGTTCCTGCCCGGCGATGTCGGGCACGATTTCGCCGCGGCGCAGGTGCGCAGCGAGGCTTCGCTGACCGCTGCGGCGCGACTGCTGCGCGGTCTCCACGACGCCTCGGCGGGTTTCGTACGAGAGCCGGACGACGTGTGGCAGTTCCCGCCGCGGGAGCCCGCGGAAGTGATCTGCCATGGAGACGCGGCCACCTACAACACCGTGTTCCGCGGCGGCCTCCCGGTCGCCTTCATCGACTTCGACACGGCCCACCCCGGACCACGTCTGTGGGACGTGGCCTACACCGCGTACCGCTTCGTGCCGCTGTACGCGCCGGACGAAGTCCAGCTCACCCTGCCGGTACCCGAGGCCCGTCGCCGGCTGACGCTCTTCGCCGACGCCTACGGCTTGTCCGACGCGGAGCGGGCCGGACTCCCCGCCGTCGCGGCGGCCCGCCTGCGGGCGCTGGTCGAGTGGATGTACGCGCAGGCGGCAGCGGGCCACCCGGCCTTCAGCCGGCACGTCGAGGAGGGCCACGACCGCCGGTACCTGACCGACGCCCACTGGATCGAAGACACCTTCGGGCGACGCGCCGACAGCGAGTGAACACGGTCGTCAGCGGATAGCGCCCACGAGGGGCGCCACGCTCGCCGCGATCGACGTCACCGACGACAGACCGGAACCGGCCGGGCAGCTCGACGCCGACCCGCGCGTCTGGACGGCGCCCCTCGCCCCCGCGACCTCGTCCGGTCGCCGACGACCGACCGTCACGGACACCACGATCAGCGAGCAGGACGCAGCTCCCGGACCACCCGGGCCAGGTTCACCCCGTATCCGACACCGAAGGCATGGGGGGTGAAGAGGGCGTCGTTGCCGGGATCCCAGAACTCGCGGGCGATCTTCTCCGGGGTGGGCCACCGGAAGTCGTACGGCAGCCCCAGCACGACACCGGTCCAGGTGCGTTCCCCGGACGGCTTGCGCAGCTCTTTCGCCAGGGCGCCGGCCACGACCGTGCCGACGGCAACGAGCGCCAGGTTCTTCCGCAGTCGCCTGTCCATGGTGCGACGCTACGCGGCGCCCCGGCGCGGGGCCAGAGGGCCCGGTGACCGTACCGCTCAGGGCCGACCGGCCCAGGAACGGACCCCGGTCAGCCCATGGGCCCGCCGCCCGGCCCGCTGGATGCTCGAACCATCCAGAGGCCCGAAGGAGCTTGTGATGTCGCAAGACACGCTCGACCGCCCCCCGGTCCATGCCCTGCTCGCGGACGGCACCACCGTGTGCATCCGTCCCGTGACCCCGGCCGACCACGACCAGCTGCAGCGCCTCTACGAGGAGATGTCCCCGGAGAACGTCCGTCTCCGCTTCTTCTCGTCGAGCCCGCGGTCCGCCGGACGGGCAGCCGACCGGGCGTGCGCCCCGGCGCACCCGGGCTACCGTGCCCTGCTGGCCGAGCGGCAGGGACAGGTCCTCGGGCTCGCCGAGTACGACACCGGGGGCTGCGGCGACGAGGCCGAGATGTCCATCGCCGTGCGTGACGGCCTGCACCACCGAGGTGTGGGCACCCTGCTCGTCGAGCACCTGGTGTCCGCGGCGCGGGCCGAGGGCGTCACCGCGTTCACCGCCGACGCCCTCAGTGAGAACCGGGAGGTGCTCCGGCTCTTCGCCGACCTCGGCCTGCGCATGGCCCGCCGCTTCGAGGGCCCTGAGGTGCGCTGCACGATACGCCTGGACGAGGACGACACCTACCTGTCGGCCGTCGAAGCCCGCGGTCGCGGTGCGGATGTCGCCAGCCTCGAGCCGCTGCTGCGGCCGCGGGTGGTGGCCGTCGTGGGCGCCGGACGCAAGCCCGGTTCCGTGGGCAGGGCGATCCTGCACCACCTGAAGACGGGTGGCTACAGCCACCGCATGTTCGCCGTGAACCCGGGTGCCGAGCACATCCTCGGCGTGGCGTCCTACCCGTCCGTCGCCGCGCTGCCGATGACTCCCGACCTGGTGGTCGTGGCCGTCCCCGCGCCGGCGGTGCCCGGCACCGCCGAGGAGTGCGGGAAGGCCGGGGTCCGGGCGCTGCTCGTGGTCACCGCGGGTCTCGACGCCGGCCAGGCGCAGGCGCTGCTGGCCACGTGCCGCGCCTACGGCATGCGCCTGGTCGGACCCGACTGCCTCGGCGTCTCCAACACGGAACCCGATGTGTGCCTGGACGCCACGTTCGCCGCCGACCACCCGCGACCCGGTACCGCGGGCGTCGCCGTGCAGTCCGGCGGGGTGGGGATCGCCCTGCTCGACGGTCTGTCCCGGTTGGGCATCGGTGTCTCGTCGTTCGCGTCGCTCGGAGACAAGTACGACGTCAGCGGGAACGACATGCTCCAGTGGTGGGAGAGCGACGGCCGTACCGGCCTCGCGCTGCTGCACCTGGAGTCCTTCGGCAGCCCGCGCGCGTTCTCCCGCACGGCCCGCCGCGTCACCCGCCGGATGCCGGTCCTGACCGTCGACGCGGGCCGCACCGACGCCGGCCGTCGCGCCGCAGCCTCCCACACCGCGGCCGCCGCCACCCGCACCATGACCCGGCAGGCCCTGTTCACCCAGGCGGGCATCACCGCCACCCACTCGATCGGCGAACTCCTCGCGACCGCCGCCCTGATGCACTCCCAGCCGCTTCCGGCGGGCAACCGCGTCGCGATCGTCACCAACGCGGGCGGCGCCGGAGTCATGGCGGCCGACGCGTGCGCGGAAGCCGGACTCACCCTGCCGCCGCTCACCCCGGAAGTGATCGACGACCTGCTCGCCGTACTGCCCGAGGGCGCCGCGGCAGGCAATCCCGTCGACGCCACCGCCGCCGTCACCGAGGGTCGGCTCGCGGACGCCGTGGACCGCCTGCTGCACCACCCCGGCGTCGATGCCGTCCTGGTCGTCCTCGTCCCCACGGCGGTCGCCACCGCGACCGGTGACGACCTCGTCCGCGCGCTCACCCGGGCCCCCGCGCACCGGGTCAAGCCCGTCATCGCCATACGTCTCGACCAGGACCTGCCGGTCAAGCTGCTGGCGGCCGCCGAGGGCGGCGCCATCCCGTCGTACGCGGAACCGCAGGCGGCGGCACGGGCGCTGGCCCACGCCGCCCGCCGCGCGACCTGGCTCGCCCGCCCCGCCGGCACCCTCCCGGACGTCGACGGCACCGACACGACCCGCGCCCGGCAGATCACCGAGATGTTCCTGCGGACCCACGAGGACGGCGGCTGGCTCGACCCGCGCACCTGCGCCGACCTGCTGGCCTGCTACGGCATTCCGCAGCTGCCGTGGGCCTGGGCGGAGACCGAGGACGACGCCGTCATCGCCGCCCGGCGGCTGCGGGGCCCGGACGACCGGGTGGTGATGAAGGCGTACTGGCCGGGACTGCTGCACAAGAGCCGGCAGCACGCCGTCCACCTCGATCTGCAGGGTGATGCCCAGGTGCGCGCCGCCTTCCGCGACTTCGAGACCCGCTTCGCCGGACTGCTGACCGGCGTGGTGATCCAGCCGCTCGCCGCGCGGGGCACCGAACTGTTCGCCGGGGTCGTCCAGGACGAGGTCTTCGGACCCCTGGTGCTGTTCGGGCTCGGCGGCACCGCGACCGAGGTGCTCGCCGACCACGCGGCCCGTCTGGCACCGCTCACCGACCACGACGTCCACGACCTGATCACGGCCCCGCGCTGCGCGCCGCTGCTGTTCGGCGCCGACGGCGCCGGGCCGGTCGACCTCGCCGGCCTGGAACAGCTGCTGCTGCGGCTGTCCCGCATGGCGAGCGATCTGCCCCAGCTCGCGGAGGTCGACTTCAACCCCGTTCTGGCGGCGCCTGGCGGCATCACCGTGCTGGACGCGCGGGTACGCCTGCTGCCGCGTCGGCCCCAGGACCCGTATCTGCGCCGACTGCGCTGAGGGAGGGAACCACCGTGAAGCACTACAAGGTCGGCTCCGTGATGACCGCGGACGTCGTCCGTGCCGGTTACGGCACCCCGTTCAAGGAAGTGGCACGGCTGCTGGCCGAGCACCGGATCAGCGGACTGCCGGTCGTCGACGAGGACGAGAAGGTCATCGGTGTCATCTCCGAGACCGATCTGATGGCCCGGCAGGCCCAAACCCCGGACCCGTACCGGTCGCACCACCACACGCACCTCGCGGACCTGACGCGGCGCGGAAAGCAGCAGGCCGCCAAGGCCGCGGCCCGCACCGCCGGACAGCTGATGACCTCACCGCCCGTCATTGCACGCGCCGAGGACACCATCGCCCAGGCAGCCCGCACCATGGCCGGGCACGGGGTGGAACGGCTGCCCGTGGTGGACGAGGAGGACCGGCTCGTCGGCATCGTCACACGACGGGACCTGCTGCAGGTGTTCCTGCGGCCCGACGCGGCGATCCGCGCGGAGGTGGTCGACGAGGTGCTCGTGCACGCGCTGTGGCTGTCACCTCGAGCGGTCGACGTCTCCGTCGTGGAAGGCGTGGTCACGCTCGACGGCCGGCTGGAACGCAAGAGCGACACGCGGCTCGCCGTCTCCATGACCCGGCAGATCGACGGCGTCGTCGCCGTGATCGACAAACTCACCCACCGCCTGGACGACAGTCACCTCCGGCCCGCCGAGCAGACCCTGCACGGCGTGCCCGAGGACTGGCTGCGCCGGCTGTGACAGGAGGCGGATCACCAATCCCGGCAAGGTCCCGCTCGCCTACGCCCTGGGCGGCCGAGCGGGGCGCCTTCCGCGACGTCGCCGCGATCGAGGAACGGGCGGCACGCATCGTCGTGCGGCCGGCCGCCCGCTGAGCGGCACCCCCGGCGCGACGGGGTCCCGTACGGCCGACCGCCGCACAACCCAGGCACCAACGACAAGAGCACACAGGAGGTGGGCACAGTGCCCGCACCCGTCATCGCCGGAGTCGACGGATCGCCCGAGAGTCTCGCCGCCGCCGCATGGGCGGCCCGCGAGGCGGAGCGCCGCGACCTGCCACTACGACTGATCCACGCCTGGGACTGGCATCCGCGCCCGCACGGCGGCGAGCCCGCGAACGCCGCACAGAGGCATCTCGCCCTGCGGGCGCTGCGCCAGGCGGAGGAGCGGATCCGCGGCGCCGTCCCCGATGTGCGCATGGCCGACGAACAGGTCGAGGGTCCCGCGACACCGGCCCTGCTGAAGGCCTGCGAGCAGGCGGAGTTGCTGGTCCTGGGCTCGCGCGGCCTGACCGGCCCCGCCGGTTTCCTGGTGGGGTCCGTGGCCCTGGGCGTGATCGCGCGGGCCACCGGCCCCGTCGTCCTGGTCAGGGCGGGGGAGGAGGCCGAGGACGAGCACCTTCCGGCCGAGGACGGCGGCGCCTCCACGCGCACCGGCTACCGGGACGTGGTGCTCGGGCTCGACGTCAACGACCCGTGCGACGAGGTGATCGAGTTCGCCTTCGCGGCGGCCATGCTCCGGCGGGCCCGGCTGCGCGTCGTGCACGCCTGGCACCCGCCGTCCGCGTTCGGCCTGGGCCCCGGAGACATCGCCCTCGTGAACGACCCCTACCGCGGCGATGAATGGCAGGGCTTCCTGTCCGCCGTGCTCCAGGTCTGGAGGGACAAGCACCCCGGAGTCGAGGTCCTGGAAACGGTCGTGCGGGAGAGGGCCACGACCGCACTCGTGCGGGCCGCCTCCGGCGCGAGCCTGCTCGTCGTGGGCCGTCACCTCACCGGCCGGCCGGCCGTCGTGCGCACCGGCCCCGTCACCCACGCGGTGCTCCGTCACGTCGGCTGCCCCGTGGCCGTCGTGCCCCACCACTGAGGCTGGACCACGCGACGTCCGTTTCCCGCCGGTGGACCCACGGGGCGCCGGACCAGCATGGGCGCATGACCGGATACACCGTGCTTCCCATCGGCCCAGCCACCCTGAAGGAACTGCGGGTGGCCGACGACGCGGGCCGTCCCTGCGCCCCGTACGTCGCAACCCGCGACGACGCGGGTTCCCCGCTGCGCTGCTGCCTGCGCCCCATCACGCTCGGCGAGCGGATCGCCCTTGTCTCGTACGCCCCGTTGCGACGCTGGGCCGCCGAGAGGGGTGTACTGCCGGGCGCGTACGACGAACAGGGGCCCGTCTTCATCCACGCCGATGACTGCGGTGGTTTCCTCCCCGGCGGGAACTACCCCTTCGACCGGCCGGGCGCCCTGCGTACCGTGCGCCGCTACGACGCCCGGGGCCACATCGCCGGTGGACGCCTGCTGGAGATTCCGCCCGACGCCACGGCCGGCTTCGACGCAGCTCTCGATGATGCGTTCAGCGACCCCGACGTGGTGCTCGTGCACGTCAGGGCGCTGGAGTACGGGTGCTTCCACTTCGAGGTGCGACGGCCCGCCGCCGAGGAGCAGTAGCCCCCCGGCACGCTGCATGCCCGGGCGGGCCGGCGGGCCGAACGCTTCCGGGGCGGTCAGCCGACGAGGGGCTGCGTCCCCATGACATTCAGGAGCGCCAGGCGGTCGGCGTCCTCGGTGCCGGGCTGGGCGGTGTGGACCATGATGCGGAGCTCGCTGCCGACGACGCCGAGCACGTCGCAGTCCAGGGTCAGCGCGCCCACCCGGGGATGGTCGACGGTCTTGCGGGCGGACCGGTGCTCGCCGACGGCCCCTGACTCCCAGAGAGCGTCGAACTCGGCGCTGCGGCGCCGCAGTTCGGCGATGAGGGACCCGAGGTCCGGGTCGTCGGGGTACCGGCCGGCGGTGCGGCGCAGGTCGGCGACGTGCGCCGCCCGCAGGGCGCCCCTGGATTCGGGGGTGTGGCGCACGCGGCTTCGGGGGTTGACGAAGTTGCGCCGGACCGCGTTGAGGTCGTCGCCGTGCCATTCGCCCATGAGCGCCGTGTAGAGGGGGTTGGCGAGCAGCTGGGTCCAGGCGGCGTCGAAGACGGCGACGGGTGTACCGGTCAGACGGTCCAGCATGCGGTGGACGCCAGGGGTGATGCAGGGTGCGCTCGACAAGCTGCGACTCGCCGATGCCTGGCTCCATCGAGGAGAACCAGTCGGGAGGATTCGAGCGCTGACCCGCTCGCAACCGCCACAACGGCTCGCACAGGGAGGCCAATGCCTCGGATCGAGCCATGTCGACGTGCTCAGCCTTGCTCGGCCGCCGCTTCGCTTCCCGGCGTACCTGCCGCTTCCTGGTCACAGGTCCGGACTCGGACTCCGGCCGTCCGCGACCCACAGGATGTGACGATTGCTGGGGCCCGGCCAGGGCCGGGTGTCCCTCAGGAGCAGCACGTACCGCCGTAGAACCAAGGGCAGGACGCCCGCTGTGACGGGGCGGCGGATACACGGTCCGACCTGATCGCTGGGGGTGGGGCCCTCGCCATTAGGCTGCGGGGTGCTCGGAGCGATCGCAGCTCCCTCATCGAACTGGACGCAGATGCCCACCGCAGGCCCACCCCCTGTGACCGACCGCCTGGATCCGCAGGAGATGGTCGTACTCCACCGTGTCTTCCGCCGCGAGGTACCGCTCCTGGCCGGGCTGGTCGAAGCCGCCGCTCCCGGCGACAGGCAGCGCGCCTCCGCACTTGCCGACCACCTCGACCTGGTCCTCGGCGCCCTGGCTGAACACCACGAGGGCGAGGACGACCTGCTGTGGCCCAAGCTGCGCGAGCGTGCCGTCCTGGGGGGTGACGTCATCGCACGCATGGCTGAGCAGCACGAAGCCATCGCCGACGCGCTCAACGCGGCGACGGACCTGTCGGACCAATGGCGCATCGGGGCCGACCGCGACACCGCCCTCCGCCTCGCCGAGGCCCTGCGCGCGCTGGACCGGCACACCACAGCCCATATGGACGACGAAGAGGAACACCTCCTGCCCCTGATGGCCGACCACATCACGCCCCGTGAATGGTCACAGGTCGGCGAGCGCGGGCGCCGCAGCGTTCCCAGGACCAAGCTCCTGATCTTCCTCGGCGCGATCCTCGAAGACGCGACCGTACAGGAACGCCACCTGTTCCTGGGGCAGATGCCCGCCCCCGCCCGCCTGCTCTGGCGCACCATCGGTACCCGCCTCTACGACCGCACCACCACCCGCGTCCGCCGAAGCAGCGACCACGCCCCGGTGAAGCAGACCTGACAGGTCGCCCCGCGGCCTGGGATCGGGGCGCGCTCGTACGGGCTCTCGGCCGTTTCCGTGGTGATCACGAGCGGGGGAGGGCGGACGGCGTGACCCGGTCAGCCCTCCTCACCGGCTCAGTAGCCGTCCACCCCCAGCTCCGTGATGCCGGCGTAGAGCCAGCTCCACACTCTGCCCGTCGTAGTGTCCTGATCGGCCAGGTCCGGAGCCAGTTCCGCCAGCTCCGCCAGGAACAACTCCGTCACGTCTTCCTGGCCGCCCTCCACCGGGTACGGGTGCCAGCAGGCGTTGCGGTAGCGGTCGACGGTTTCCAAGGCGCGGGTGAAGACGTCGAGGTCCGGGGCGAGCGGCACCAGTACCTCGTCGGAACGGCGGGTCGGGCGGCTCCAGGTGTGCACCGTGCCGTGGTGGCGGTGGAGGTACAACTCGCCGTACTCGGTGGCACCGAAGGCGATCAGGTCGGCGGCGGCCACCCCCTCGGGCAGGCTCTCGTCCGGCAGGGCACCCTCCGCCGGCGGGCGCATGGCGTCAAGCGGGTGGGTCTCGTACTGAGCGCTGTGACACACCCACCAGGCGGGCAGACCGACGTCCTGCAAATACCGCCTGCTGCCCGCGTGGATGAGCCTCTCGGGCAGATCGCTCTCGGGGATACGCACCACGTGCCGCGCGCCGCCGAAGGCGTCGTCGACCCGGGCCGCGGTGAGCGGGCCCGTCGGCTGCCGCATGGCGGGGGCCGGTCCCGGCGGTGGTTCCTCCGCCGACGTGGGGTCGAGGCCCGCGCCGCGCGGCCAGTCCCGCAGCGCGTCGGTGTCCGTCTCCACGACCGCTATGCCGTGCACGCTCTCGACGAGATGCCGGGTCCGGCCGCCGTCCCTCGCGAAGGCCACGGCGCCCTGCCACTCCTCCGGGAGGAACAGGTCCAGGTCGTACAGCGCGAGTGCCTCGCCGGCCCCGGTCGCGGCCGGCGCGCCGGTCAGCGCCGCCTCGTCCACGCCCGTCACCCGGTGGCCGGTCGCCGCGTCGAGCCAGAGGGGGCCCCGCTGGTCGGTCACCTCGACGAGCTCCCTGTCCCCGTCCGCACACCGGCGCACCCGGAAGTAGTCGCCGTTCAGACTCGGGTGGACCGGGAACCAGTGCGCCGGCCGCCACCACGCCCACACCGTCCGCCACGGCATGCCGGGACCAGCCGCCGCGATCCGGTCGGCGTACACGTGGTGACCGGTGGCCTTCGCCGCGAAGTGCAGCCAGGACGCGAACTCCGCGGGCGTCACCTCCGCGCCCCCAAAGATCGCCTCGGCCTGCAGGAAGACCTCACCCCCGACGCCACGGGCCCGGTCGTCGTGGCAGAGGTGGTCGCGCAGCGCCGCACGGTCGGCGGTCAGCAGCCGTGCGGGATCTGCCAGTACGCCGTCAAGATCGTCAGTCATGCGGCCATGTTGCCAGTCGGCACTGACAGCCGGGCGGCCCCCTACGGTGGAGCCTCCGACGGCCAAGGCGCCCACCGAGGTCGAGGTCATCGCCAACCTGACGAAGTGCAGACCCAGGATCCGCGTCGAGGCGGAGGAACCGCGCGAGGGCGTGTGCCACACCAGGGACGGCGACTACCTCATCAGCACCTTCCCGGAGGAGAAGTACCAGCAGACCGGGCTGGACACGATCAGCATGTACCAGGGCACCTACCTGGCCGGTACGCGCCGGGTGGTCAGCGCCCAGCCCAAGATGGTCAAGGTGTTCCAGCCGAAGCTCGGCGGGAACATCGTCCACATGTCCGGCACGGGCCCCGACGTCAGCCCGAGCCGTTCCTGACTCCGGCGGGGTGAGACCGCAGCGCCGCGACGCCCGGTACGGCCGAATCCCATGTGCCGGGCGCCGGTGACGGCACGGGTCGGCTCGACGACCTGCCTCCGGCGCCCCGCCCTGACCCGGCCGGCGCACCCCGCGGAGGGACGGGAAATATTCAGGACGGCCGAGTGAACCTCTCCGATGTCCCCTCCCGCGGCTTGGGCCAGAGTGAACCCCGTGCCGCACAGGGGGTGGGGCACGGGAGGTGAACATGTCTCTGAGGACCGAACTCTACGCAGATATCACGGGATTCCTCCTGGCCAAGTGCGATGCCGACCCGGATGACCTGTCCGTGGAATCCGATCTGTACGACGACATCGGCATCGACTCACTCGACCTCGTCGCCATGGCGCAGACCCTTCAGGGTGCGTACGGCATCTCGATGGACGACGAGCGCATCGGTTCGCTCCGCACCGTCGGCGACGTCCTGGACTTCGCCATCTCCAAGATCGAAATCAAAGCGATCGCCTAGATCACGGGGAGACTCAGCAATGCCTGCCTACATCACCGCCATGGGACGCTTCCTGCCCGGCGAACCGGTGCCCAACGAGGAGATCGAGGACTACATCGGCAGCGTGGGCCAAGCGAGTTCGGGGCTGCGCGAGCAGACCCTCGCCAACTGCGGGATCAAGTCACGGCACTACGCCATCGACAAGCAGCACAAGACCCTGTTCTCCAACACCGACATGGCCGTCGCAGCGATCCGCCAGGCGGTGGACCGCTCGGACGTCACCCTCGACGACATCGACCTCATAGCCGCGGCCACCACCGTCCCGGATCTCATCGCGCCCGGCATCGCCAGCGGCATCCACGGCGAACTGGGCAGCCCGCCCTGCGAGATCGTCACCACCCACGGCATCTGCAGCTCAGGAATGATGGCGCTCAAGAACGCCTACCTCCAGGTGACGGCGGGGGAGAAGAAGAACGCGGTCGCCTCCGCGTCCGAACTGCCCTCGCGTTTCCTCAAGAGCGATCGGTTCGCCGACGTCCGGCCGGTCTCGGAGGACGGTGCCATCGCCATGGAGATGGCGTTCCTGCGCTACATGCTCTCGGACGGCGCCGGCGCCGCGCTGGTACAGGACCACCCGGCCGCCGACGGGGTGAGCCTGCGGATCGACTGGATCTCGCTGACCTCCTACGCCAACACCCAGAAGACCTGCATGTACCTGGGTTCGTCCGACAACTCGGCGGAGCAGACCTGGTGGGACTACCCCTCCGCGGCCGAGGCCTCCGCCGACGGCGCGTTGGCGCTGCGCCAGAACCTGGGCCTGCTGCCGCATCTCGTGCGGATCGGCGTCAAGGAGTACCAGCGGCTGCTCGACGAGGGCCGCTTCGACCCGGACGAGCTCGCCTGGTTCCCCGCGCACTACTCCAGCGAGCGCATGAAGACCATGGTGCTCAAGGAGATCCAGCGGAGGAAGGTCAAGGGCCCCTCCCTCGAGAAGTGGTACAGCAATCTGACCCGGGTCGGGAACATGGGGTCCGCCAGCATCTACGTCATCCTGGAGGAGATGCTCAGCGAGGGTCTGGTGTCCCCCGGCGACAAGCTCCTGCTGATGGTCCCCGAATCCGGCCGGTTCGCGGTGTCCTTCGCGCATCTGACGGCCGTCTCCGCCGGGGAGGTCTGAGGCCGTGGGTGCGCAGCCCCGAGTGACGGTCTACTGGTACTCACAGACCGGTCAGCTTCTGGAATCCGTCTCCGCGGTCACCGACCCGCTGGAGAAGGCGGGTTGGGACGTACGCAAGGTCGAGATCAGGCCGCGGGAACCCTTTCCCTTCCCCTGGCCCGTGCGCCGCTTCTTCGGTGTCTTCCCCTCCTCGGTGGACCACGACGCGGCGCCCCGGATCACCGCCCGGCCGCCGGTGGCCGAGGACGACGATGCCGACCTGGTCGTGTTCGCCTTCCCCGTCTGGTACCTGGCTCCGGCGCTGCCCATGCGGGCGTTCGTCGGCGCCGAGCCGAAGGTGTTCGACGGGCGTGCCGTCATCGGCCTGGTGGCCTGCCGGAACATGTGGTACTCGGCCGCCGTCGAGGTGCAGCGGCTGCTTCAGGACGCGGGCGGCCGCTACCTGGGTACGATCGCCGCGGTGGACACCGCCTCGGCCGGGGTCACCTTCGTCACCACGCTGCGCTGGCTGCTCGCCGGCAAGCGGGAGGCGTCCTGGGGGTTCCCGCGCGCCGGTGTCGGCACGGACGAACTGGACCGGCTCGCGCTCCTCGGCGAGCGCCTCGCCGAACTCGCCCCAGCCCAACCCGAACTAGCCCCAGCCCAACCCGAACTCGCCCCGGACCAGGCCGAACCCGTGTCCCGCACCGCTTCCGAGGAGGCCTTGGCCGACCGGGTCCGTGACGTTCTCGCCGCCCATGACGCGGCCCCCGTGCACCCTCCGCTGGCCGCGGCCGACCTCCTGGCCGGGAAGGCCTTCCGCGTCTGGGGCCGGGTCATCCGCGCCGCCGGCCGGCGTGGTGAGGTCCAACAGACCGCGCTCACCGGCGTGTTCGTGCTCTGGCTGTTCGGCGCCATCCTGACCGGACTGCCCGCGGTCGCCGTCGCCCGCGCCTTGTTCAGGGCCGGCTTCGACGCCGCGCTGGCCCGGCGCCTGGCTCCGGTCGTCGCCGGTCTTGCGGAGGTGCGCCGATGACCGCGACCGTACCGCATCCTCAGGAGGCCGCCGTGCAGCTGGAAGCCGACGTCGTCGTGGTCGGTGCCGGGCCCACCGGCCTCGCCGCGGCCCACTTCCTCGCCGGACACGGCGTCCGCACGGTCGTCCTGGAACAGCGCCCCGCACCCTCCGGCCATCCACGCGCCACGGTGCTCAACTCGCGCACCATGGAGCTGCTCAGGCACCTGGGTGTCGACGCCGAGGTGCGCCGGGCCGGCGTACCCCTGGAGAACACGGCACGCATCACCTGGTGCACCGAGCTCTCCGGCACCGAACTCGCCGCCCTCGACATCATCGATTCGGCGCACGCCCTGATGCAGCGAGCGGTCAACAGCCCCGCCCTTCCCGTCATCTGCTCGCAGAACCGGGTGGAAGCGCTGCTCGTCGACCGGCTCCCCGAGCACGCACGAGTGATCCGCGGCGTCAGGGCCGAGGAGCTGACCCGGACTCCGACCGGTGTCAGGGTGACGGCCTCGGGGGAGCGCCCCACCGTCGTCGAGGCCCGCTACGCCGTCCTGGCCGAGGGGCTGCACGGCCCGCTGCGCGAGACAGTGGGGCTGCGGCGGACCGCGGCCACACCGCTCGGCAGGCTTCTCGACATCCACTTCAGCGCCGACCTCTCGCCCTGGACGGCCGGCCGGGAGAGCGCCCTGTACTGGGTGCTCAACGACACCGTGCGGGGTGTCCTCATCACCGTCGACCCCAAGCGCGGCGAATGGCTCCTGGAGATCCCCGCCCTCACCCCCGACGAGGAACACACCTACTTCGAGCAGCAGGTCGACCACCACAAGCTGATCGAGGCCGCCATCGGTGAGCCGGGTGAAGCGATCGAGGGGCTGCGCATCCACGGCGTACGGAACTGGGTGATGGGCTCCACCGGGCTCGCCTCCTGGCGCAGCGCCGACGGCCGGGTGCTGGCCGCGGGGGACGCCGCCCACACCTTCCCGCCCACCGGTGGCTTCGGCATGAACACCGGCATCCAGGACGCCCACAACCTCGCCTGGAAGCTGGCCGCGGTACTGCGCGGCGGTGCCCCCGACACGCTGCTCGACTCGTACGAGCGTGAGCGACGCCCGGTCGCGGAGTTCAACGCCCGGCACAGCGAGAGCAACGCCCTCCAGAAGCGGGCGCTGCTCCAGTCCGAAGCCGACCCGGCCAAGTTCGCCAGGAACATCGAACAGCATCGGCCGCACTTCGACTTCGAGGGGCAGGCGCTGGGTTTCACCTACGCACCAGGTCCCGGCGAACCGGTGGTCCAGAACATTGTGACCTATCGTCCGACCGCCCGGCCCGGCCACCGGGCCCCGCACGCCTGGATCGACCGGGCCGGCGACCGGATCTCCACGATCGACCTGGCCCGCACCGGCTTCGCCCTGCTCACCGGGGCGGAGGGAGCCGTCTGGCAGCAAGTGGCGCAGGAGACCCCGACCGTCGTGGGCCTGCCCCTCACCGCGGCCGTGATCACCGCGGACGGGCCCCTGCGCGATGCCACCGGGGCGTTCGCCGACATCTACGACCTGCACGGGCCGGAAGCGGTTCTCGTACGGCCCGACGGCCATGTCCTCGCGCGGCTGCCCGGCGTCGCACCGCGGCAGGAACTCCGGGAGGCCGTCGACCGAACAGTCAGCAGCGGGCCGGTGCCCGCACGAGCGGAAGGGCCCTCATGACCGCCGGACCCACCTTCTCCCCGGAGCGACTCGCGGGACTGCGCTCCGGCACACTCTCCGAAGTCCGCGCCGCCCTCGCCGGACTGCCGCGCGACGACCTGGCGGCCTGGCTGGCCACACCCGACGGCGAGGACCTGCTCCGCACGGCATTCGCACGGATGCCCGAGCGCTACACCGGAGGCCCCATGGCCGGTCCGCAGACCGCCCGTTGGGAGGTCGAGAGGCCGCCGGCCGACACCGTCGCATACGACCTCGTACTGACCGAGGACACCTGCGACGTGCGCGAGACAGGGCTCTCGGGCGCCCCCGCGGTCACCCTCACCCTCGACGCGGTGGGCTTCGTGGAGATGGCCTCCGCCGCGGCCCAGGGCATGGATCTGCTGCTCAACGGCCGACTCCACATCCAGGGTGATGTGCACCTCGCGATCCGGATGGAGTCCCTCTTCGGGCTCGCCGAACCGGGTGAGCCCATATGAGCACCGTTCCCGGGCGCCACCGGGTGGTGGTGACGGGCATCGGCATGGTCAACCCGCTCGGCATCGGCACCGAGACGGTCTGGACGCGGCTGCTCGCCGGAACCTCCGGCGTGGGACCGATCCAGTGCTTCGACGCCGACCGGCTGCCGGTGCGCATCGCCGCCGAGGTGACGGACTTCGACCCGACCGACTGGCTGACCCGCAAGGAGGCCAGACGCCTCGACCGGTTCTGCCACTTCGCGATCGCCGCGGCCGCACTGGCCGTGGAACGCGCGGGCCTCGACGGCATCGACCGGGACGGCGCCGCCACCGTGATCGGCAGCGCCATCGGCGGCGCCGGCACCATGATGGCCGGGGTGCTGAAGGACGCGACGGCACCCCGGATGGTCTCCCCGTTCTTCGTGCCCAGCTCCATCGTCAACATGGGCGCGGGCATCGTCGCCCAGCGCTTCGGCTTCCGCGGCCCCGGCGGCGCACCGGTCACCGCCTGCGCCTCCTCGGCCGACGCGATCGGGCAGGCCTACCGCATGGTCCGCGACGGCTATGCCGGGGCCGCACTGGCGGGCGGCTCCGAGGCATGCATCGCCTCGCCGCTGATCGCGGGCTTCGCCAACCTGCGCGCGCTGTCGCGCCGCAACGACGAACCCCGCCGGGCCTCGCGCCCGTTCACCGCGGACCGGGACGGTTTCGTCATGGGGGAGGGCGCCACCATGCTGCTCCTGGAGACCGCGGAGTCGGCCGAGGCGCGGGGCGCGTACGTCTACGCCGAGATCTGCGGCTACGGCCAGACCAGCGATGCCTACCACGTCACCGCCCCCGATCCGACCGGGCAGAGTGCCGCCCGCGCCATGCTCGCCGCGCTGCGCGAGGCCGGCCTCAAGCCCAGCGAGATCGACCACGTCAACGCCCATGGCACCTCGACACCGTTCTCCGACGCCGCCGAGACGAAGGCGATCAAGGCCGCCTTCGGCACGCACAGCGAGAACCTGGCCGTCAGCTCCACCAAGTCGATGACCGGCCATCTGCTGGGCGCGGCCGGCGCGACCGAGACGGCGTTCTGCGCCCTGTCCATCGACCGCGGGGTCATCCCGCCCACCATCAACCAGGACGCGGCCGACCCCGAGTGCGACCTCGACTACGTGCCGAACACCGCCCGTCCGTACGAGCTCCAGGCGGCCCTCTCCAACTCGTTCGCCTTCGGCGGGCAGAACGTCGCGCTCGCCCTCCAACGCTTCGTCAGGGAGTGACCCTCCGGGGCCCGGAACCACCGAGGCACCAACGTCCCGTCGGCCGGCCGGGCCCGCGGCGCCACCCGTGACCACACCTCAGGAAGGCACCTCGATGACCCTTGTCTCCACCGCCCCCGGGACCACCGAAACCCCCGGTCCCACCGGCCGGCTGCGCGCCCTGCTCGCGATGTCCGGCAATCCGATGGACTACTTCACCGGGCTGCGCGACCAGTACGGCCCCGTCGTGCGCGCCCCCCTCGGCTTCCGCGATTTCTACCTGGTCAGCGACCCGGAGGCGATCCACGAGGTCCTGGTCACGGCGCACCGCAGCTTCTCGAAGGCCACCATGAGCGCCGGACGCGGCAAGTGGGCCGCCCCGCTCTCGGTGGTCTTCGGCAACGGCCTGACCACCAGCGACGGCGACTTCCACCGCAAGCAGCGCCGGCTGATACAGCCGATGTTCCATCGCGAACGCATCGCCGGCTACGGCCGCGCCTTCGCCCAGATCTCGGACGACATCCAGTCCGGCTGGAAGAACGGGGACCGGCTCGACATGTCGGTCGAGATGACAGAGCTGACCCTCGCCGTCGTGGCCCGCACGATCTTCGACGTCTCGCTCGACAGCGATGTGGCCCGCACCATCCGCACCTCCATCCCGCGCCACGAGGGTCCGCTGCGCTGGGATTCGCTGCCTTTCGCCCGCTATCTGTCGATGCTGCCGCTGCCCAGCAACAAGCGCTTCTTCGAGGGCCGGGCCAGGCTCGACGCCATCGTCTACCAGCTCATGGCGGAGCGCAGGCGGGGCGACGGCCAGGGGGCCGACCTGCTCTCCATGCTGCTCGCGGCGCGCGACGCCGACACCGGGGAGCCGATGGAGGACCGCCAGGTGCACGACGAGGCGATCACCCTCCTCATGGCCGGTCACGAGACCACGGCCAACGCTCTCGCCTGGTCCTACCATCTGCTCGGCAACCACCCCGAGGCACGGGACCGGATGCACGAGGAGATCGACGAGGTGCTCGGCGACCGGCTGCCCACCATCGAGGACCTGCCCCGCCTCCCCTGGACCGACGCGGTTCTCACCGAGGCCATGCGCCTCTACCCGCCGATCATGGGTATGGCGCGCCGTCCCCTGGACGACTACGAGCTCGACGGCCACCGGATCCCCAAGGACAGCTTCGTGGCGATCCTCCCGTGGATCGTCCACCGCGACCCCGAGTGGTGGCCGCAGCCGGAGCGCTTCGCCCCGCAGCGCTGGCTCAAGGACCCGCGGCCCTCCGACCCGGCGGACGAGCTCACCGGTCACGCCGTACGACCCGGACGCCCGCGCCTCGCCTATCTTCCCTTCGGCGCCGGTCCGCGGCAGTGCATCGGCAATGTCTTCTCGCAGACGGAGGGCGTCATGGCGCTGGCCACCCTCGGGCGGCACTGGGACTTCGAGCCCGTTCCGGGGTTCACGGTCGACCCACTGGCAAGGATCACCATCCGGCCGCGGTACGGCGTACCGATGACCGCCAGGCGCCGCTGAGCGAATCGTGCCCGTCGGTCCCGGACCGCCATCCGCAGGGGTGGGACGGCGGTACGGGATGCCACCGCAGCCGGTCATGGGCGGGGGAGTCCTCCGGCGGGGCGGGAACAGCCGGTCCGGCCAGTACTGTTGCACCGGTCGGGGACCGGCGCCGCGGGGGCGGGAGCGGAGAGACCCAGGAACAGCCTGCCCCGACGCGACGGCCCTGGGGTCCGTGGTACGTCCGGCCACCCGATGCCGGGCGACCGCTTGTACGCCTGCCGCGGACTCGGACCGAGTCCATCTCGCACAGGAGGACTGCTTTTCATGAACGACCGGCCCTTGACGCTCATGGCGGTGCACGCCCACCCCGACGATGAGGCCACCGGAACGGGGGGTGTCCTCGCGCGGTACGCGGCGGAGGGCATCCGCACGGTCCTCGTGACGTGTACCGACGGCGGTTGCGGTGACGGACCGGGGGGCGTCAAGCCGGGCGATCCCGGGCATGATCCGGCGGCCGTCGCCCTGATGCGGCGTCGGGAACTCGAGGCGAGCTGCGAGATCCTGAAGATCAGCCATCTGGAGATGCTGGACTATGCCGACTCCGGGATGATGGGCTGGCCGACCAACGATGCCCCCGGATCGTTCTGGCGGACACCGGTGGAGGAGGGCGCCGCCCGGCTCGCGGAACTCCTGCGGCGCTACCAGCCCGATGTGGTCGTCACCTACGACGAGAACGGCTTCTACGGTCACCCCGATCACATCCAGGCCAACCGCATCACGACGGCGGCGCTGGCGATGACCGAGGCGACACCCAAGGTGTACTGGACGACGGCACCCCGCTCGATGTTCCAGCGGTTCGGGGAGGTCATGCGCGAGCTGGGTGCGGACTGGCAGGAGCCGGATCCCGCCGAGGCCGCCGCGATGGCCGAGATCGGACTCCCCGAGGAGGAGATCACCACCTGGGTGGACACCTCCGCGTTCGGCGCTCAGAAGTTCGACGCCCTGGCCGCTCACGCCAGCCAGGGCGAGAACATCTTCTTCCTCAAGATGGGCCAGAAGAGGTTCACCGAGTTGATGGGCGTCGAGACGTTCCTCCGCGTCCATGACACCACTGGGGCGGCCGTCCCCGAGAACGACCTCTTCGCCGGACTGCGCTGATCCGCCGGCCCTCCGGGGGCCGCGTGCTGCCCGCCGTCCCCGCCCCGGTGGTGTGGACGGCGGGCAGGGTCCGCCGGTCAGCCGGAACCAGCCAGCTTCCCTAGTTTTCCTATCGAATTACTAGGGAAACCGTTGACGGTGGTCGAAGCGGAGGGTGAGGATGATGAAGCCGACGCGTCACTGCGCACGCCGCGCTCCCACGCCGCATTCGCCGGTCACCGCGTCGCCCTCGGCCCCCTGGAGGAAGACGCCATGACCACAGCGTTCGCCGCAGCGACAGCCGCAGTCGTATGAAGTGGGTGAGGGTGTGGCGGTGACGGCGGGCGGGGCGACCGACGCGGGAGCCGGGCAGGTCGACTGGCTGCACATAGCCCGTGAGCTGGCGGACGACCTGGCCACGGACGCGGTCGAGCGTGAACAGGCCGGCAAGGCGCCGTTCGACGAGGTGGCGCGGTTGCGCGAGTCGGGACTGCTGACATTCCCGGCACCGGCCGAACTCGGGGGAGGCGGCGGGGACTGGCGCACGGCCTGTGCGGTCATCCGGACCGTCGCCGCGGCCGACGGGGCGATCGGCCGTCTGCTGGGCAACCACTACTTCCTGTCCTGCATCCCCCGGTTCTTCGCCGACCGCACCCGTGCCGACCGTATCGAGCGGGAGTCGACGGCGGGGCAGTGGTGCTGGGGAGGCGGTATCGGCTCACATGAACCACCACTGATCCTGACCCCCGCATCGGGCGGCCATCTGCTCACCGGCTACCAGAGGTATGCCACCGGAGTCGGGGTCGCCGACCGGCTGGTGGTCCGAGCCGCGAAGTACGGCACCGGTGAGCCGTTGGCCGTCCTGGTCGACCCCGCCCGCCCGGGCGTCGTGAGCGGCGGCGGGGACGCCTTCGGCCAGCGGCTGGCGGCCGGCGGCGGCGTGGAGTTCGATTCCGTGCCGGTCGCGGCCGACGACGTGCTCGGCACCGTCTCGGCGGACGAGGGCGTCCTGTCACCCTTCGCCGCTCTGGCCGCGCCGACCGCGCGTCTGGTCGCCGTCCAGTTCTGCCTCGGCGTGGCAGAGGGTCTGCTGGCCGAGGTCCGCGAGTACGGAAGGGGGATGAGGTTCCCCTGGCAGCCCTTCTCGTCCCAGCCCTGGCCGGACAGCCCGCCGCAGGATCCGTACGCGCTGACCGTGTACGGCGAGCTCGCCGTCGGCGCACGTGCCGCGTCCGCCCTCGCCGAGCAGGCGGTGGACGCCCTGGTGCGAGGCCTCGCCCGGGGTGCGGACCTCGACGACGAGGAGTGCGCGGAGATCACCGTCCTCGCGAGCGTGGCCGAGTCCGCCGCCTCCCGGGCCGCGCAGGAGATCACCACCCGTGCCCTGGACGTCATCGGTGCCGACGCCGCCTCCACACGGCACGGCTTCGACCGCTTCTGGCGCAACGCCCGGACACACACCCTGTACGAGCCGGTCGCCCACAGACTGCGCGAGGTGGGCGACTACTTCCTCAACGGCACGCACCCACCCTTCGCCCTTCCCGCCTGACCGGGATGGCGTGCGCGGCGATGCGGCGTCAGTGGGTCGCGCTGCCCGCGACCCACTCGCTCCACGCCATGTTCCAGTCGCTGAGGCCGTTGTCCGGGGCCAGCGCGGTCTTGTCCTCGGAGTTCTTGACGATCACGACGTCACCGACCAGCGAGTGGTCGAAGAACCACGCGGCGGGCTGCCTGCCGTCGCCGCCGCCCCTGACGTCCTTCAGACCCACGCAGCCGTGACTGGTGTTGACGTTGCCGAAGACCGAGTCGGCACCCCAGTAGTTGCCGTGGATGAACGTGCCAGAGGAGGTCAGGCGCATGGCGTGCGGTACGTCCTGGATGTCGTACGCGGGCTTGCTGTCCTTCATGAGGCCGACGGTCGCACCGTTCATATGGATGTGCCTGAACTTCTCCGAGATGACCATCTGACCGTTGTACGTCGGGTGCTCGGGGCTGCCGGACGAGATCGGGATGGTCCTGATCGCCCTGCCGTCCCGGACGACGGTCATCGTCTTCGTACTGGCGTCGACCGTGCTGATCTGGCTCCGGCCGATCTTGAACGTGACCGTCTTCCGGACGCCGTGGAGGTTGAGCCTGACGGTGACGGTGGAGCCGGGCTTCCAGTAGTCCTTGGGGCGGAAGTCCAGGCGCTCGTCGCCGAACCAGTGACCGATGCCCCACTGGCCGCTGCTGGAGCTGACCTGGATGCTCGACTCCACGGCGGCCTTGTCGCCGATCGCCCTGTCGAAGGTGAACGTCACCGGCATGCCCACGCCGACGGTCGAGCCGTCCTCGGGGGAGAGGTGCCCGATGAAGTCGCCGGCCGGGGAGGCCGTGGTGATCGTGGCGTCCCCCGTGGCGGAGCGGCCCCCGGCGTCCACGGCCTCCGCGGCGATCTGGTACTCGGTGGCCCGCGCCAGACGGCCGTTCGGCTTCCAGGACGTGCCGTCCGCGGACAGGGTGCCCGGAATCTCGGCACCGGTGGCGACCGCTGTCATGGTCACCCGGGTGAGCCTTCCGTTGCTGACGGTGACCTGGACCGGGGCGTTGATCCCGACGTCGAAGGCACCCGGCCGGGGACTGATGGCTATGCGGGCGTCGGAAGCGTTCTGGGTCGCCGTCCCACCCACCGGGGCCTGTGCTGTCGGGTGATCGCCGACGTTGCTGCCGCCGTCGGCGGCGTGACTGGTGCCGCCGGCCATGACGGCGATCACGCCGCCGATGGCACCGGCCGCCGCCAGCCCGATGCGTCGGTTACGTACCGTGATCAAACGCTTCTCCCATGTCACTGGTCTGCGGGTTCCTGGAGCCGGTTGCCGGGGTAGCGCAACGAGCCCACCAACCCATATATCCATGCATCCGGCGAGAAAGGGACAAAGTATGATGAAGGTCACCCGCTGTTCTCGGCGGTCAGCCACCGCGTCCGTTGACGGGCCGACGCGTTCCGAGCGGGCCGGCGGAACCCATGGAACATGCCGGCGCGGATGAACCCGGGCACCGGGAAAGCCGTCACTAACGACGTCGGCAATCACCTGATCCAGAAAAGGGTCTCCCATGCCCCGGTTGGCGCGAATAAGACGGTCGCGCATGCTCATCGCCCTCGCGACCGCGGTGGCCGCCGTCGTGGCCGTCACGCTGACGGTCGCCCTGACGGTCACGACCTACGACCACACGTCGCCGCGCGCGGCCCGGAACAAGGCATCCGGGTCGGTGGCCGGACCCGTCGACTGCCGCCGGGCGAAGTGCGTGGCGCTCACCTTCGACGGCGGCCCCAGCCCCACGACTCCCAGGCTGCTGGACATCCTGAAGCGGGAGCATCTGCACGCGACGTTCTTCGTACAGGGCAAGGGTCACATCGCGAAGTACCCCGGCATCCTGCGTCGCATCTCGGCCGAGGGGCACGAGATCGGCAACCACACCTGGAACCACGAGGTTCTGACGCGGATCGACGCGGACGAGGCCCGTCATGAGCTGACCAGCACGCAGGACGCCATCGAGAGGATCACCGGCAGCCGGCCCGTCCTGATGCGTCCTCCGCAGGGCCGTACGAACCGCAAGGTGGCCAAGATCTGCAAGCAGCTGGGGCTGGCGCAGGTGCTGTGGAGCGTCACGGCGAAGGACTACGAGACGACCGACTCGGCCCTGATCACCAAGCGGGTGCTCGACCAGACCGGCCGCGACGGCATCATCCTGCTGCACGACCTGCACAAGGGAACCGTGCCGGCCGTCCCCGGGATCCTCAAGGCGCTCAGGCAGCGCGGCTACACCATCGTCACGGTGTCCCAACTGCTGGCTCCGGCCGAACCCGAGCCGGGGATGGTCTACCGCCCCTGACCGGCTGACAGCAGCGGTCGGTCAGGTGGCCGTCGGCTTGCCCGCGGACGGACCGGCCCCCCGGATCCGCGCCCCGTACCGTCCGAGAACAAGGCGTGCCGTGGCGGCCATGGCCTCGTCGACCATCTCGCCCTGGAAGGTCACGGCACCCCTCCCGTCCTCCTGTGCCGCCTCGACCGCCGCTATCAGCTCGGCGCAGCGGTCGAGTTCGTCGGGAGCGGGGGAGAACACCTCATTGATCACGGGAACATGGGAAGGGTGGATCGCCATCATCCCCTGGTAACCGAGGGAGCGGTTCTGCTCGGCGAAGGCGCGCAGCCCCGGCAGGTCGGTGATGCGCGTCCACAGTCCGCTGACCGGCCAGGGCACTTCGGCCGCCCTGGCGTCCAGCAGAACGCGGGAGCGCAGTGCCACCGTCTCGGATCCCTGTGGGCTCCAGCGGTAACCGACGGCGCGTTCCACGTCGCCGCCCGGTGCGGTGAGTGCGCCCAGGTAGGCGATACGCGGTGCGGCTCGGGCGATGTCGTAGGACTCGCGCAGGCCACGGGCCGTCTCCAGCAGGGGTGTCAGGGCGACCTGTCCCGGGGACAGGCCCTGTTCCCGTTCGCACCAGCCCAGCAGCCGGTCGGCAAGCTGCACGTCCTGGGCGGAGGAGACTTTGGGGAGCACGATCCCGGCGAGCCCGGGCCGTACGACCGCACGCAGTTCCTCGGCCCCCGCCCAACCGTCCAGCGGGTTGACCCGCACGAACAGCGCCATCCGCCCCGCCCGGTCGGCCGGCGCGGCGGCGGCCCGCGCGAGGGCGTCGGCCACCTGCGCACGTGCTGCGAGCTTGTCCTGGGCGGGCACCGCGTCCTCCAGGTCGAGGATGGCCGCGTCGGCGCCCGCCGCCCGGGCCTTGGGCAGCCAGTCGGTCCTGGTGCCGGGGACGAAGAGCAGGGAACGCAGCGGGGGCCGGTCGACCGTTCCGGCGTCCACCTCGGCAAGGCCCTTCGAAGACGCTTCAGATGACATCGCTCTTCTCCAGGTCGGCCAGCTCGATCTCGCTGATCCCGAGCCACTGCCCGTAGACGAGGTGGTTGTCCTGCCCGAGGGCGGGACCCGTCCGCCAGACCCGGCCGGGCCGCTGCCTGAAGTGCGGGATCACCGCCTGCATACGCACCGGACCGAGGTCGGGGTCATCGACGGTGACGATGTCCTCGCGTTCGGCGTACACAGGGTCGGCGGCGATGTCCGCGGCGTCGAACACCCGTGAGGCCACGACTTCGGCGCGGGCGAACTCGTCGAGGCACTCGCCGGTGCCGCGCTCCGCCACCCAGTTCCGCAGGCCCTCGTCCAGTTGTCCGCGCCGGTCGTGCTGTTGCCGCGCCGTGGCGAACTCCTCCTCGGGCAGTCCCAGCAGGCGGGCGATGTTGCGGACCGAGCGCAGCGTCGCGGAGGTCACCGTGATCCACTCGCCGTCGCGGGAGCGGTAGGTGTTGATCACGGCCGCGGGGGCGACCGCCAGCTGGTTGCCGGAGCGTTCGGGCACTCGTCCCAACTGGTCGTGGACGATGACCTGCCACTCGACGAGACGGAACAGGGACTCGAAGAGGGCGAGGTCGATCCACTCGCCGTCGAACCCGGGGTCGTGGTCACGGCGGTGCAGGGCGGCGAGGACCGCGTAGGCGCCCATCAGGCCGGTCACGGCGTCGCCGTGCGAGAAGCCGGTGTGGACGGGTGGCCCGTCGGGAAAGCCGGTCAGGTGGACGACTCCGCTGCGCGCCTCACCCATCTTGCCGAAGCCCGGGGCGTCCGCCTGTGAGGAGGTGGCGCCGAAGCCGGAGATCTGCAGCAGTACGGCGCGGGGGTTGATCCGGTGCACGGATTCCCAGTCGAGCCCCCAGTCGCGCAGGCGTCCGGCGCGCAGGGTGACGATGACGACGTCGGCCCAGGCGACGAGCCGGTGGGCGACCCTCCGGCCGGCCTCGTGGTGCAGATCGAGGGTGACCGAGCGTTTGTTGCGGCCGGCGACCTTGAACCACAGCGGGACACCGTCGCGTTGCGGCCCCATGGCGCGGGCCGTGTCCCCGGTGCCGGGGGGTTCCACGTGTACGACGTCGGCCCCTTGGTCGGCGAGCATGGAACCCGCCAGCGGCCCGGCCACCACATGGGCGAACTCGACCACCCTCAGCCCGTGCAACTGCCCGCGTCCGGTGGTGTTGCGCTCGTCGTCCGACACCGATGTGCTCCCTCGCCCCTGCGCTTCGCCCTGGTTCCCGGCCACGCCGTCCGCGTTGCGCGACACGGTCGTCGCGGTTCGGGTCTTCAGACTGCAGGAGCGGAGAAATGCCTGTCGAGCAACAGAAGACCATCAATCAATGCGAAGAACGCATGAATCGGGGAAGGGCGGGTGCGCCGGCCGGCCCGGGTGGTGCGGGGCCCAGGCCCCGCGGCGACCCCGGGCGGCCTCATGCCCAGGACACCCCGGGTGGAAGAGCGCGGCCCCGGAGGCGGAACTCTTCGAGGGTCTCCAGGAACCGCTCCGTCACGGTGGGGAGCGTGCGCCGAACGCGCAGCGCGACATCCAGGCGCCGGTACACCACCGGGTCCACCAGAGGACGGCAGACGACGGGCCCGGCACCCATCAGCGGGAGCACGAGGGCGGGCATCGCCGACACCCCGAGGCCGGCGGCCACCAGTCCGCCCACGGTCGCGACACTGCCCGCCTCTGCCGCCGGTACCGCATGCGCGTCGATCTGGGCGAACGCCGCATCGGTGAGCCGGCGCACGCTCGAGTCGCGCCCGACGGCCAGGAACGGCTGACGAGCCAGATCGTCCCAGGCGATCTCGTCCCGGTCGGCCAGCGGGTGGCCTTCCGGCAGCACCGCGACGAAGCGGTCCCTGGCCAGGGGGCGGTGCTCCAGCTGCTCGGGCGGGTCCCCGACGGTGGTGATCGCGAAGTCGGCGTCACCGGACAGGACCCGCTCCAGTACCGGCCGCTCCAGACCGTCCTGGAGGCGTACCGCCACCTGCGGCCGCCGCTCGCGGAAGTCGGAGATCACCTGCGGCAGGAGTACCGCGGCAACCGAGGGAAGGGTGGCCACGTCGACCGTTCCCGACTCGCCGAGCAGGAACCGCCTCAGCTCCTTCATGCCCGCCCGGTGAGCGGTGACGATCTGCTCGGCGATACGCAGGGCCTCGGCGCCCGCCGCGGTCAACTGCACGTTGCGGGTGTCCCGTTCGAGGAGCTGGACGCCCAGTACTCGTTCCAGGTCCGCGACCGCGCGGCTGAGCGAGGACTGGGACACGTGCATCTCCGCGGCGGCCGCCGTGAAGCTCGCGGCCCGGGCGACGGCCGCGTACGCGGCCAGTTGGCGCAAGGTGGTGGCCTCCATGGCCCACGAGCATAGGGCGCACTTGCTCAAATTAATGCGCTTATCGCATGAACAGATCTCGGTTTGATGCTGGACACCGATCCGTCGGTGCTTCGAAACTCTCGCGTAACACCTCGGTCCGTCCCCGCCCAGCCACGCCCACCGCCGCCGAGGGCCGTCCCCGAGAAAGCGAGCGCCGCCATGCTGGCAGCCCTGGGCTTCGCCACGATCGCCGCCATACTGCTGATCACCATGACCGAGCGCGCCTCGGTGCTGGTCGCGCTCATCCTGCTTCCGGTGCTGGCGGCGCTCATCGGCGGCTTCGCGGGTGATCTGGGCGAGCTGGTTCTCGGCGGACTGTCCAAGGTGGCCCCCACCGGCATCATGATCGCCTTCGCCGTCCTGTACTTCAGCCTGATGGTGGACGCCGGGCTCTTCGATCCCCTGATCCGCGGGCTGTTGCGCGTGGCCCGTGGCGACCCGCTGCGGATCACCGTCGTCACAGCCGTCCTCACACTGTGCGTGGCTCTGGACGGCGACGGCGCCTCCACCTTCCTCATCACCGTCTCCGCGCTGCTGCCGGTCTACAAGAGACTGGGTATGAACCCCCTGGTGCTGTCCGGGGTGGTCTGCCTGGGCGCGGGCGTGATGAACATGATCCCCTGGGGCGGCCCGACCGTACGCGCCATGGCGGCGCTGAAACTGGACAGTTCCGAGGTCTTCAACCCCGTACTGCCCGCGATGGGCTTCGGCATCGCCTGGGTGCTGGTGGCCTCGTACCTGCTCGGCCGCAGGGAGCGCGATCGTCTCGGCGCGCTGTCCCCGGCGGGTCCGGCCACGGACGTGCCCGAGCACGAGGAGAAGCGGGACGACCGTGAACCCGCCCCTCCGGCGACTGCCACGACCACCCCGAGTCCCGCGGCTGCCGAGCCGAGCGGGCAGGCCACTGCCACGACGGTCGGCGGGCAGGAGCGGCAGAGCCTCCGCTCCCCCGGGGAGGGACCCGGCGCCGTCCGGGTCCCGCCGCTGCCGCGTACCTGGCTGAACGTCTTCAACCTCCTGCTCACCGTCGCACTCGTGGTCTGCCTGATCCAGGAAGTGCTGCCGCTTCCCGTGCTGTTCGTCCTCGGGTTCGCGATCGCGGTGCTGGTCAACCACCCCACCTGGGAACAGCAGCAGGCGCTGCTCGACAAGCACGCCAAGAGCGTCGTCCTGGTCACCACGATGATCTTCGCGGCCGGTGTCCTCACCGGGGTTCTCAGCGGCACCAGGATGCTCGACGAGATGGCCGAGGCGCTCGTCTCCGTCGTCCCCGGCTCCTTCGGGTCGCACCTGCCCGTCGCGGTGGCCGTCACCAGCATGCCGCTGAGCCTGCTCTTCACTCCGGACGCCTACTACTTCGGGGTGCTGCCGGTACTCGCCGAGACCGCGCACGGGTTCGGCACGGACCCGGCCGAGGTGGCCCGGGCTGCCGTCCTCGGCCAGATGACCACCGGGTTCCCGCTCAGCCCGCTCACCGCGTCCACCTTCATCCTGGTCGGCATGAGCGGTGTGTCCCTCGGCGAACACCAGCGCTTCATCTTCCGCTGGGCCTTCGCCACCACCCTCGTCATGACTGCCGGCGCCCTGGTGACGGGCGCCTTCTCCCTGTGACCGGCGACCCGACCCACACAGGGGCACCTGGTGCGGCTGCCCCACCGACCGAGACGAGGACCCATGAGAGGGATCACCAGACGCACGGTGCTCACCGTCACGGCAGGCGCGGTCACGGCGCCGGCCGTGAGCACGGCGACCGCCGCGGCCGCCGACACCACGACAGCCACATCCCCAGGGCGACCGGCGGCCCGGAGATCCGATCCGATCCTGCGAACCGACCTTCTGACGCGGGTGACACCGAGGAACAACTGGCTGGTGACAGCCATCGCCATCCAGTACTCGCACCGCATCGACTTACGCGGCGGGGCGGTCCCGCCCTCCGCCTTCCAGGTGACGGCCACGGTGGGAGGGCGGACAGCGGCTCGCACCGTGACCCGCATCTACTCGAATGGCTTTTCGCACAGTCCCGGTAGCCCGCCCCCCTACGGCGGTCACCCGGTCCACCACCGTGGCGCACACACATGCCGTCCAGCAAGGGACATGCACCGTTCAGACAGGAATCGTCGAGTCATTTCCTCGGTGAGGAGTCCGCATGCAGCTCAGTCGGACAACAGCACGACGGCGCAGGAGAGGCCGGTTGCGCCGCACGGCCCTGACAGCGGGAGTGAGCGCGATGCTCCTCGCCGCGGGCACGGTCGTCGCTCCCGGCGCCTCGGGCGCGGGCGACCCCCGGTTCACCGCCGGCGTGTCTCCCCGCGTCGCCGCTCTGATCGCCCGGATGTCGCTGGACGAGAAGTTGTCCTTCGTCCACGGAGGCACCGATCCCCGTGCGCTGGGCCAGGCCGGGTACATCCCCGGGGTTTCCCGCCTCCACATCCCCGAACTGCGGCTCACCGACGGTCCTGCGGGCGTCCGGGTCAACGCGCACGCCACCGCGATGCCCGCGCCGGTCGCGCTCGCCTCGTCCTTCGACGACCGGCTGGCCCGTGAGTTCGGCCGGGTCGTCGGACGCGACGGCCGCGCCCTCGGCCAGGACGTCCTGCTCTCACCGATGACGAACATCATCCGGGTGCCGTACGCGGGGCGGAACTTCGAGACCTTCAGCGAGGACCCGCTGCTCAGCTCCCGCATGGTGTCCGGCGAGATCGGGGGCATTCAGAGCCAGGGCCTGATCGCCACCGTCAAGCACTACGCGGAGAACAACCAGGAAGACAACCGCATGGGGGTGAACGTCAACGTCGACGAGCAGACCCTGCGCCAGATCGAGCTGCCCGCCTTCCAGGCCGCCGTCAAGGCCGGCGCCGGTGCGGTGATGTGCTCGTACAACTCGGTGAACGGCCGTCACGGCTGCGGCAGCGCCGAACTGCTCCAATCGATCCTCAAGGAGCAGTGGGGCTTCCAGGGCTGGGTCATGTCGGACTGGGGTGCGGCCCACGCGACGACCGACATCGTGAACGGCCTCGACCAGGAGATGCCGAGCGGCGTCTTCCTGGGTGACGAACTGAAGACCGCGATAACGAACGGCACGGTTCCGGTCTCGAAGCTCAACGACTCGGTGGCCCGCATCCTGGGCCAGATGCAGAGATTCGGTCTCCTCGACGGCACCGCGGGCCGACGGCCCGCACGCGATCCCAAGGGCGGCGCCAAGATCGCGCAGAAGGTGGCCGAGTCCGGCTCGGTCCTGCTGAAGAACGCCGGCGAGGCGCTTCCGCTGACCGGGAAGAACACCAGCATCGGACTCATCGGCCCGACCGCCAGGACCCCGAAGGTCACCGGCGGCGGCAGCTCCCACGTCGTACCGGACTCCGCGGCCTCGCCGCTGGAGACCATCACGCGGCGGGCCGGCCGCCACGCCACGGTGCGCCATGCGGCCGGCGTCGACAACACCGGCGCGCCCGTTCCCGCGACGGCCCTCAGCCCCGCCCTGCCGGTCGGCTCGGACGGCACGATCACGGTCGCGTCGGACGCCCCCTTCGACTACAGCGGCACCCTCACCGTGCCGGCCGAGGGCGACTACTCCTTCGTCTACGACCTTCCCGCCGCGTACGGCACGCTGCAGATCGACGGCAGCAGCGTCATCACCGGCTTCCTGGGTTCCAGCAGCGCCACGGTGCACCTCACGGCGGGAAGCCACAGCTTCGCGGCCGCCGCCCTCGCGATCCAGGGCGCACCGGCCAAGATCCGGCTGAACTGGGTCACCCCGCAGGCCGCGCGGGCCGCGCGGGCGCAGGCAGTGGCCCTGGCCCGCCGGGTGAAGACCCCCATCGTCTTCGCCTACGACGACGGAACCGAGGGCTTCGACCGGAAGAACCTCTCCCTGCCGGCCGACCAGAACGGGCTCATCTCCGCCGTCGCCGACGCCAACCCGAACACCATCGTCGTCCTCAACACGGGATCGTCGGTCGCCATGCCGTGGCTGTCCAGGGTCAAGGCGGTGCTCGACACGTACTACCCCGGGGAAAACGGGGCCCAGGCCACCGCCCGGCTGCTCTACGGCGACGTGAACCCGTCGGGCAGGACCACCCAGACGTTCCCCGCGAGCGAGTCCGCCACACCGGTCGCCGGCGACCCGCGCAGGTACCCGGGGGTGGACGACCAGGAGAACTACTCCGAAGGCGTCTACGTGGGCTACCGCTGGTACGACAAGGAGAAGGCCGCCCCGCTGTTCCCCTTCGGCTACGGCCTGTCGTACACCTCCTTCGGATACCGCGACCTCAGGGTCCGGCAGCGCCACGGCGAGCTGACCGTCTCGTTCACCCTGAGGAACACCGGTACCCGCGACGGTGACGAGGTGGCCCAGGTCTACGTAGGTGCGAGCCCGAGGACCACCGCGCCCCAGGCGGTGCGCTCGCTCGGCGGTTACCGGAAGGTGCGGCTGCGCGCCGGTCAGTCGAAGACCGTACGCATCCGGGTCGACGCACAGCAGTTGAAGTACTGGAACACGTCCTCCCACTCCTGGGTGTTCGGCACCGGGCACCGGGAGGTGTGGGTCGGTTCCTCGTCGCGGACCCTCCCCCTGCACGGCGGCGTCGACGTCACCCGCTGACCGCCGGGTGCGCACCAGCGGCCGGGTGACGAACGGCGTTCGATGCCGGGCCGCCCCCGGTCCGGCCCCCTCCCCCCTACCGGCAAGGGTGCCGGCCGCACCGTCGCGGCCGGCACCCGGCCAGAGAGGTCCCCATCCATGACTGTCAGCAGAATCCGTGCTGCCCTGGGCGGCGCGTTGGCCATGTCCCTCGCCGTCGTCGGGCTGCTGCCCGCGACGGCGTCCGCGAGTGCGCCGGCCGTGGTGCCCACCGACAAGGGCGCCGTGCGCGGCGCCACCTCGGACGGCGTCGAGAGGTTCCTCGGCATCCCCTACGCGGCGGCGCCCACCGGCGCCCTGCGCTGGAAGCCGCCGCGGCCCGCGGCGCGGTGGACCGGTGTCCGGGATGCGGCCGCCTTCGGCAGTCCCTGCCCCGTACTGCCCAGCGGCAACGGGCCACGCAGCGAGACCGAGAACTGCCTCGACGTCAACGTGTGGCGGCCGTCGGCCGTGCGGGCCGGCGCCCGCCTTCCCGTGCACGTCTTCATCCACGGGGGTGGCCTGACCAACGGGAGCGGCTCGCAGAACGACGAGTCGAAGCTCGTCAAGGAGACGGGAGTCGTCGGCGTCTCGCTCAACTACCGACTCGGTGTGTTCGGCTTCCTCGGCCTGCCCGCCCTCACCCAGGAGGGCGGCGAGTCCGGCAACTACGGGTTCATGGACCAGCAGGCCGCGCTGCGCTGGGTGCAGCGCAACATCGCCGCCTTCGGCGGGAACCCCCGCGAGGTCACCATCGACGGCGAGTCCGCGGGCGGCTGGTCGGTCTGCGGTCATCTGGTGTCGCCCGGCTCGCGCGGGCTGTTCGCCCGCGCCATGATCCAGAGCGGCTCGTGTCCCAGCGGGCCGCAGGGCCGGGCCGAGGCCGCGGGGACGGCGTTCGCCCGGCAGACGGGATGCGACGGCACGGACCAGGCGGCCGTCCTGGACTGTCTGCGGTCGGCTGCGGTGGGTACGCTCCTCGACGCGAGCCGGACCTTCTCGGCCGGCTTCGTGGACGGGACGCCGACGTTCCCGACGCCGGTGCACCAGGCGCTTGACCGCGGGGAGTTCACCCGCGTGCCCGTGGTCGTCGGCGCCAACCGCGACGAGGGCCGCACCTTCGCCGCGGGCTACATGGGCGCGGGCAAGGAGGCCTACCTCGCCTTCGTCCGGGGGGTCGCCGGCACCCGCGCCGACGAGGTCCTCGCCCGTTACCCCTGGCCCGGCACGTCCGACCGGTACACCGCGGCGTACCTCGTCGGCGCGATCATGACCGACGCGGGGATGATCTCGGGGATCGGTGGGTGCGGGCTGCGCTCGCTCGCCCGGACCCTGGAGCGGTACACCCCCACGCATGCGTACGAGTTCGACCACCGGACCGGTCCCGGCCTGACGCAGATTCCCGGCTACGTCTGGGGCGCCGGCCACGCCGCGGAACTCGCCTACATCTGGCCCAGTTTCGACAACGGCACACCCATCGCCCCGCTGTTCAACGCCGACGAGCGCCGGCTCGCCCATGAGATGACGCGGTACTGGGGCGCGTTCACGAGGACCGGCCGGCCGTCCGTCGCCCGGCAGGCGGCCTGGCCCGCCTATCACAGGGGCAAGGGCCTGACGCTGTCGCTGCGGGCGGGGGGCAGGAGTGCCCTGATCGACGACGACCGGTACTCGACGGAACACCAGTGCGCGTTCTGGGACACGATGCCGGGCACACGGCACTCCTGAACGGCAGGGGACTGCCGACCGCCGTGCTCCGGCCCGCTCTTCCGTCACCGGCTCGGGCTCGCTCCGGATCCTGTCCAGGGCTCGGCAGCGCCAGGGCCGGAAGTCTCAGGAGCGCCTGCGGGTCGGAGCACCGGCGAACCAGAAGGCGACCCCGATGAGAACGAAGACCACCAGGGGGATGGCCTCCGTGGCGAGATACGTCCAGCGTTCGGAGGCGTCCCAGCCCGAGGGGGCGTATCCCGGGCCGAACCAGTGCGCGCCGATGCCGGGCAGGAGCAGCTGGACGGCGGCGAAGGCGATCAGGGCGGTCAGCAGCCAGCCGACGGTGCGCGGGTACCGGACCCGGTAGGGCCTGGGGACGTCGGGGTACTTGCGCCTGAGGACGTGCAGCGCGGGGAAGATCCCGAGGTAGCTGAGCAGGGTGGTGGAGAGCGCCAGCGAGAGCACCGCGCCGAACAGCTTGGCGGCATCGCCCCCGGTGAGCTGGTGTGCGAGCACGAGGACCCCGGTGGAGACGAGGCCGCTGAGCAGGTTGACACGGACGGGGGTGCCGAGCCGTTCCGAGATGACTCCGAGGGCGCGGGGTCCGGCGCCGTCGTAGCCGCTGACCGCCAGCGCCCGATCGGTGCCCATGAGCCATGCGACACCGGAGGAGAGCAGGGTGAGGATGAACAGCACCGCGCAGATGCCGCCGAGCACCAGTCCGGCGCCGGTCAGGGTGACTGTGCCGTCGGGTCCGGTGGAGCCTCCGTACACGCTGAAGACCTGTCGCATCGCGTCGAGGAAGCCGCTGAGCCCTGTGACGGCCTTGGCCGGGAGGACGAGCAGGACGCCCAGGACCGGCAGGGCGTAGAGGAGTACGGCCAGCACGCCGCTGCGGAAGATGGCCGCGGGTACGTCCCGCCGGGGGTCGACCATCTCGTCACCGGCGCTGTTGGGGAGTTCGAAACCGACGTAATTGAATATCAACACCGGCACGAGGGTGACGAATCCGGACCAGCCCGGCTTGAAGTCGGCGAGGCCGAAACCGTGCACGCCGTGCCGGGCGGCGTGGATGAGCACAGTGCCGGTGAAAAGGATCAGCAGCGCCAGCCGGGTCCAGCCTCCCAATACGGGGATCCACTTGCCGACACGGAAGGAGACCACGGCCGTCAAGATGCCGAACCAGACAAATCCCAGCGTGAAGAGATAGAAGCCGAGGGTGCCGAACGGCCGGCCGTCGCGGAAGAAAGCAGTGAAGGCCGTCACGGCGGAGACCGTGAGCGTGCCGCCGAACCACACCGGGTTGGTGACCCAGTACATGAAGGTATTGACCGCCCCGACGAGGTGGCCGAAGGCGAGCCGGACCCAGAGATAGGGGCCGCCCTCCTGAGGGAAAGCAGTGCCCAGTTCGGCGCAGAGCAGGGCGGACGGCACGAAGAAGACGATCGCCAGCACGATCATCCAGGTGAAGGCCTGCGGTCCACGGGCGGCGACGGTACCGATGGTGTCGAGGCCGACCAGAGTGCAGAGAAGGAAGAAGAGGATGTCGAAGTGACCGAAGTGGCGTCTCAGCTTCCGGATTTCGAGATCGGAGTCGGCAGTACGAAGGACCGGCGTCGTGCGGGGCGATTGAGTGTCCACGAGGCAGAATGCTGCATAACCGCCTGATGTTGCGCAAGAATGCGTTCAGGATTTTCGCAGAAATCCCTTCACGGCCGGAGGATTTATGACCTTCCCTCTCATTCGCGCCCGCTTCGACTGACCGGTTGATCCCACTCCGTTTTAAGGGCTCTCTTGCAATTATTACTCCTTGACCCGCCATCAGGGATGCGGTGACACTGGTCACTTCGACTGACCCTGCGCTTCGGCCGCTCACTCCTGGGAGCCTCACGCATGAAAGTCAACCTCTACTATGCGCCATTTCCCTCGCAGATGTTTCGCGGCTTCGACGAGCCGATCAACACCGAACGGCCGCTGAATCCGAAGAGTGCGCTGCCGACGCTGGCGAGTGGGCTGCGGATGTTCGCGGAGACGATGGGATTCGACTGCGAAATCGAAATCGTCGACATGCAGCTGGGTGGCCAGCGCATCGCGTACAAGACCATCCCGTACGGTCCGCACCAGATGGACTGCTATCGCTTCGGTTCTCCTTTCGAGGACTACGTCGAAAAAATCAAGGAAGCCGAGATCCACGGGCTGACCTGCAACTTCACCAACAGCGCACAGATCACCGCCGATCTGGCGCAGTTCATCAAGAGCGTCAATCCGAAGGCGTTCGTGGTGGCGGGCGGTGTGGACCCGACGGCCCGGCCGCAGTACTACCTGGAGCGCGGGGTGGACCTGGTGGTCCAGGGCGAGGGGGAGTGGGTGTTCTCGCGTGTCGTCCAGGCCTGGGCCGAGGGCGGCGACTTCAGCACCGTGCCGAACATCGCGACCCGCGAGCGCACGGCGCGGAAGGTCGACATGTCCCACCTGGTCGACATGAACACCCTGCCGCCCATGGCGCTCGACCTGGTCGGTGACCTGTCCTTATACACCGACACCGCCGAGGGGCCGCCCCCCGAAGGCGTCGGCACCAACTTCATCTGCTGGGAGACCTCCAGGGGCTGCGCCTGGCGCTGCTCCTTCTGCACGGCCCCCTCCCGCGGCAAGTACCGCTACATGTCGCCCGCGGCCGTCGAGGAGCACCTCAAGTACTTCCGCTCACGGGGCATCCGCACGATCGTCTGGCAGGAGGACAACCCGCTCTCGCGCATCCAGCAGAACGGGACGGGCCGGTTCCTGTACGACAGCGGCCGGGAGGAACTCCTGGAGATCTTCCGGATGATCCGCGAGTACGGCTTCGCCTGGGAGTTCGCCAACGGCATCGAGTTCGGCAAGTTCCGCCAGAACGGGCGCTTCGACCACGAGCTGGCCCAGGCCCTGCTGGGCAACGACAAGTCGGCCGACGGTTGGACCGGCTGCTACCGGGTGCAGATCCCGCTCGACAACATGAACATCGGCAAGAGCCGTTTCCCCAAACTGCTCGGCTTCGACGAACAGGTCGACATCCTGGCGACCATGCTCACCGACTACGGTGTCGGCCACCAGACCTACGACCTCTTCATCGGCTATCCGGAGCAGGACGCCGAGGCCATCGACCAGTTCAACGACTACTGCCTGCGCATCAAGGACGAGCTGGGCGCCCTCGGCGGCTCCTCGTACCAGCCCTACTTCAACGTCTTCAACCTGTCGCTGCTGCCCGGCGCCCGTGACTGGACGACACTGCACGACCTCCTGGCCTTCGACGTGGAGGCGAACCCGGAGGTGATCGGGATCTTCCTCTCCGCGATCGACAACCCCCACTTCACCTACTGGGACATCTACCAGAAGCGGCTGGAGATGACCAACTCCCTCAACGACCGTGAGCTGCACCGTCTTTACGACGGCATCTATGCGGGCAGCGGTACGCACGACGGCGCGGGAGCGTGAGCGGCATGCTCGTCGATCTCTACTACGCGCCCTACCCCGGGCAGCGGTTCGCCGGGGAAGCCGAGACGATCAGCCCCGTACGTGTCCTCAACCCGAAGAGCGCGCTGGCCACACTGGCGGCCGGCACCCGCAGCTTCCTCGCACAGTGGGGGGTCGAGGCCCAACTGCGGATCATCGACACCCAGGTGGACGAGGACGAGCCGGTGCTCTACAAGTCCTTCGACTACGGGCCGCGGGTCATCGAGTGCCTGCGCTTCGGTGGGGCGTTCGAGCGCTACGACACCACGCTGCGCGAGGCCGACATCATCGGCATCTCCAACAACTTCACCAACTCGGCGGGCTCCGTCACCGACTTCGCCAAGCACGCCAAGGCGGTCAACCCGCGGGCCCTGGTGGTCGGCGGCGGCATGGACGCCACCGCCCGTCCCGAGTGGTACCTGGACAACGGCTTCGACGTGATCGTCCAGCTGGACGGCGAGTATCTCTTCGCCAAGGTGGTCGAGGCCGTCGCCAAGGGGCAGCCGCTCAACCAGGCGGCGTTCTGCCGTGAGTACAACGGCGGTCACATCGTCTTCGGCGGCCCGTCCCTCAAGATGGACGAGCTGGAGCCGATGGCTCTCGACCTCGTCACCAACTACCAGGACTACAACGACACCGGCGAGGGCACCCCGCCGCAGAACGTCGCCACGCCCTTCATCTGCTTCGAGTCGTCCCGCGGCTGCTACCGCACCTGCTCGTTCTGTGCGACCCCGATGCGGGGCAAGTACCGCCACATGTCGCCGGAGGCGGTCGAGAAGCACTTCGCCTACTTCCGGAAGATGGGCATCCGCAACATCCTCTTCCAGGAGGACAACATCCTCTCCCGCCTCCAGCGCAGTGGCCGCGGCACCATGCTGCACCGCAGCGGTCGCGAGGAGGTCTTCGAGATCTTCCGGATGGCGCGGGAGTACGGCTTCTCCTGGGAGTTCGCCAACGGGCTCGAGTTCGGCAAGTTCCTGGACCTGGGGAAGCCGGACCTGGAACTGATGGAGCACCTGTTCTGGAGCGACCGCTCCGGTGACATCTGGCGCGGCTGCTACCGCGTGCAGATTCCGCTCGAGTTCCTCGGTGAGGATCCGACCTCGAAGTTCAACAAGCTGCGTGGCTTCGAGGAGGAACTGGAGATCCTCGACGCGATGCTCGGCTTCGGCGTCACGTATCAGACCTTCAACGTGCTGATCGGTCACGACGGCGACGACCGGCCGGCGATCGACCAGTATCTGCGCCGAAGTCTGCAGCTGCGCGAGGCACTGCTGGACCGTGACTCCCGTGTGGTGCCGTACTTCAACGTCTACAACCGGACACTGCTGCCGGGTACGGCCGACTTCCGCAACAAGCACGAGCGGCTCGAATTCGACATCGAAGAGAACCCCGAGGTGATCAGCGTCTACCTCGCTCCGATGAACAGCGATCACCTCTCCTACTATGATCTCCTCGACGAACGCCTGCGCATGATGCGGGAGTTGAACGGAGATCTGATCGACCAGTACGACGGCATCCACCGCAAGCCACTGAGCGAGACCAGCGGCTGAAGGAAGAGGAGCAGCGTGTGACCGCACCACCGCGACGGCGGTACGGTTTCGGCGCCCTCTGGCTCGGTCAGAGTCTGTCCCTGGTCGGTACCCAGGTGGGCACGCTGGCCCTCCCGTTGCTCGCGGTGGTGTCGCTCGACGCGAATGCCGGGCAGCTCGGGGTGATCGCCACCCTGCGCTATCTTCCGTTCCTGCTCTTCGCGCTGCCGCTGGGCCCTCTCGTCGACCGGGGGGACCGCCGCCGGCTGATGATCGTCGCGGACGTCGCCCGTGCGGCACTGGTACTGGTCCTGCCGGTGCTGCACGCGATGGGCTGGCTGCGGCTGTGGTGGCTGTACGCGGTGCCGTTCCTGGTCGGCGTCTTCCAGGTGCTCTTCGACTCGGCGTATCTCGCCTACGTCCCCCAGCTCGTCGGCCGCGACAGGCTCACCCGCGCCAACCGCAATCTCCAGGCCAGCCAGTCCGCCGCCGATCTCGGCGGGCCGGGTCTGAGCGGGCTGGTCTGCGCCGCGGTCGGCGCCGCCGGCGCCCTGGTCATCGACGCATTCTCCTTCGCCTTCTCGGCACTCACCCTGGCCCTGATCAGGCCGACGCCCCAGCAGGCCGTCGAGAAGGCGGTGCCCGGCGGCGTACGGCAGGCGGTAGCCGTCTGGTGGCAGGACGTCAGGGCCGGGCTGGTCTTCGTCTTCGGCCGGCCCGAACTGCGGGCGCTGGCCATCGAGACGGCCGTGTTCAACGCCTGTGAGCAAGGCGCCCTGGTCCTCTACCTGGTCTACGCGGTACGGGAGTTGGAATTCTCGCCGCTGCTGCTCGGACTGTCGCTCGCCGCGGCCGGCATCGGCTCTACGCTCGGCACCTTCCTGTCCGAGGGCTCGGCCCGCCGGATCGGCCTGGGGCCCACCATCGCGGCCGGCTCCCTGCTGGGCTGCAGCGCGTTCCTGCTGGTGCCCGCGGCCTCGGGCGGCCGGCTCGCCGTCTTCGCCGTGGTCTGCTCGGGGTTCGCCGTCTCCGGCCTGGCGACCGGTGTCTCCAACGTCCTGCAGGTATCGCTGCGCCAGACCCTCACGCCGGACACCATGACCGGCCGAATGACAGCTTCGTTCCGGTTCGTCGCGTACGGCATGGTGCCCCTGGGCACCATAACCGGTGGCGTGCTCGGCACCGCCCTGGGACTGCGCGAGGCGCTGTGGGTGATGTCCGGCGCACTGTTGTTCGGGCCGCTCGCGATCATCTGTTCGCCTCTGCCCCGCAGGCGGGCCCTGCCTGCTGACAGGTCGTCAATCTGAAGTGGCGACAGGGCTTTCCGGATTCGGACGTCGATAGGATCGTCGCCGACCGCTCAGCTCATGGAAGGACGCACGGTGGACAGGTTTCGCTATCACGACGGAGTGCTGCGCTGCGAGGGAGTGGACCTGGAGGAGCTGGCCGCCGAGCACGGCACTCCGACGTACGTCTACTCGCGCGACACCTTCCGTACCCACCTCGCGGATCTCACCGCGGCCTTCTCCGAGTTGCACCCGCTGGTCTGCTACGCGGTGAAGACCTGCAGCAACCTCCATCTGCTGCACGAGCTGGGCGCGGGCGGCGCCGGGGCGGACGTGGTCAGCGGAGGCGAACTGCACCGGGCCCTCACAGCGGGCATCCCTGCCGAGCGGATCGTGTTCGCCGGGGTGGGCAAGTCGGAGTCCGAACTGCGAGAGGCTCTCTCCGCCGGAATCGGCTGCGTCAATGTCGAGTCCGAGTCCGAGCTCGAACTGCTGGGCCGGGTGGCCCGGTCGATGGGCCGTACCGCGCGGGCCGCGATCCGGGTCAACCCCGACGTGCAGAGCGAGGGGACCCCGGAGAAGACCACCACCGGTGTCCGGGGCAGCAAGTTCGGCATCGATCTGGAGCGGGTGCCCCGGCTGTTCGCCCGCGCCTCGCTGCTGGACCACGTCCGGCTGACCGGTGTGCATGTCCACCTCGGCTCACCGATCCACTCCCCGGAGCCCTACATCGTCGCGCTCACCAGGGTGCTGGACCTGGTCGACAAGCTGAGGGCCGACGGCCACGAGATCGAACTCATCAACATGGGCGGTGGTTTCGCCGCCGAGTACGAGACAGGGGCCGCACCGGGCTGGGGCGTGTACGCCGACGCGATCACGCCCGTCCTCAAGCCGTTCGTGGCGGCCGGCGGCAAGGTCGTCATGGAGCCCGGACGCTCGATCGCCGCGAACGCCGGTGTCCTGCTGACCCGGGTGCGCTACCTGAAGGACGCCGGGCGGCACCGGGTGGCGATCGTCGACGCCGGGATGAACAACCTCATCCGCGCCGCGCTGTACGACTCCTTCCACTTCATGTGGCCCGTCCGTCCCGTCGACGGTCTGGTGCCCCCCACCCGCTCCGGGCGGATCGACCAGCCCGGTCTCACCGGCTACGACATCGCCGGGCCGATCTGCGAGTCGACCGACTACCTCGCCCGGGAGCGCCGGCTGCCGACGCTCGCCGAGGGCGACCTCATCTGCATCTTCGGTGCCGGGGCCTACGGCATGGCGATGGCCAGCCAGTACAACTCCTCGCTCCGCCCGGCCGAGGTGCTCGTCGACGGCTCCACCAGCCGTCTGATCCGCCGCCGTGACACCTATGCGGACCTGGTCGAGGCGGAACTGGGCCTTCCTGGCAGCGAGTTGTGAGACAGGGCTCCCGCACCGAGGCCGCGGGACACCCGGCGGCGGAGCCAAGTCCCCGGTGGGGAGCGGCGCCGCAGGCCGGGCCTGGCCGCCGAAGGGGTCAGCCGGTCGCGTCCAGATAGTCCTCGCCGGGGAGCAGGAGCGCGGAGCGTACCGACTCCCGGCTTCCCCGCGGGGGCCAGACCAGGGCGTAGGTGCTGCGCAGCCGGGCGCCGCGCAGGATCTTGCCACGGTAGGCGCCGGTGCCGAGGTCGAGCCAGGCAAGGCCGCGTGACGTCGCGAGGGCGAGCGGCTCGTAGACGGCGAGGTTGAAGTAGGCGTACGGGCCGGCGTCCGGCGCGAAGCCGGCGGCGCGGACGTGCAGGGTGTCGCCCCAGAGATAACAGAGGGCGAAGCCGGTGACGCGGCCGTCGCGGCGTTCGAGGAAGACCTCGCTCCACGGATCGAGACAGGCCGCCTGCTGCCCCAGGTACGCCGTCATCGACTCGTCGGTGTCGTCCGCGCCGTACTTGCGCTGGAGCAGGCCGAGCAGCGGTCCCGCCTCCCGGTAGCACTCGGAGAGCCGGACGCGGTGGACCGTGCCGCCCGAGTCGGCGAACGCGCGGGCCTCGCGCTGCCATTCGCGGCGGCGCCGGGCGGAGCGTTCGGTGCCCACCGTCGCGACCGGGATGACCGCCTCCGCGGACAGCGGGGCGTACGAGGGCGCCGGGACGTCGGGCGCGTGCGCGGTGAGTGCGGCGAGGCACTCCTCGGCGTGGGCCTGCGGGGCGTACAGCAGGGCCGTCGCCGCGGCACCGAGGGCCTCGGCCAACTCGGCCGCCGCCTGGATCAGCCGGGCGATCACCCGCGCGCGGCTCGACGCGGGCAGCGCCGGGTCGACGAGCACTCCGCCGTGGTAGCCGGCCCGTGAGCCGAGCAGGAGAAGCGGCATCCAGAGGAGACGGTCCGCCTCCGCCTCGGCTCCCAGACGGGGGACGGCGAGCAGGTCGAGCGGGTGGTAGGCCTGGTTCATCGAGACACCGGAGCCGCCGCGCCAGAAGTAGGTGGGCAGCGCGCCGACCACAAAACCGTCCGGTTCCTCCGCGAGCAGGTACCGGCTCTCGTAGTCGTCGGATCCTTCGGCCCATTCCAGCCAGGGGCGGCCGAGGTAGACGGTGCGGCCGGCCGACAGTCGCGCCCAGTCCACGGGATCGAGTTCGTGGACGCTGCGGATGTGCCGCACTCTCATCCGGCGGGCTCCCCCTGGTACAGGCCCGTCTGCTCGATCTCGCGGACGCGCCGGTAGTCGTGCTCGATCTGCTCACGGTCGCCGAGCAGATACAGGTGCCCGGGCGAGCTGAACAGGTCGACGGTGCGGCGGACCTCGTTTCCGCCGGCCAGAAGGTCGATCGAGCCGCAGAGGTAGCTGGGCAGCGCGCGCACCTCCGCGAGCGGTCCGGCAGCCAGGTGCCCGTCCCGCGGGGCGATCAGGCACACCACCCGCAGGCTCCGCAGGAGCCGGTAGCCGGTGCCGGGCAGGCGGGCGAACCCGGCGGGATCGGTGTACGCGTCGACGGTGAGCGACACCTGGCTGTGACCGGTGGCGGCCCGAGGGCCGCGGGAGGTGACGGCGCCCTCCAGCCTCGCGCCGATCTCGATCAGTACGGGTCCGCGCGAGGTGAGCATCACCTCGGCGTGTGCGGGGCCGTGGGCGATGCCGAGAGCGTCGAGGACCCGTACCACGTAGGCGGCCAGGTCGCGCTGCGGATCGCCGTCGGGTGCCAGCAGGTCCTGGTAGTCGTAGACGACGGCGCCGTCGACGCTCGCCCGCTGCTCGCGCCAGATCTCGTGGACGAAGTGGAGCCCGTCCCGGCTCACCGTGTTGACGAAGTACTGGTCGCCTGCGAGGAATTCCTGGGCGAGGACCAGCTCGTTGAAGTTGCCCATCTGGTCGGTCCGCCGGTGGATACGGGCGAAGGCGTCGCGGGCCTGGGCCTCGTCGGCGCAGATCGCCACCGAGTCGGAGCCCGCGCTCGCGAGTGGCTTGACCACCAGAGGCCAGTGTCCGCCGGCGTCGGCCCAGTCGATCATCTTCTCCACGTCGTCGCAGACGGTGCTCTCCGCCGCGTCCACCCCGGCCAGGCGCAGCTGTTCGGCCATCGCGTACTTGTCGCGGCGGCAGAGACTGAGCCGGGTGCCGTTGCCCAACAGGCCCAGGCTTTCGGCGAGTTCGTCGGCGGCCCGCACTCCCCATTCGGAGCCGGCGATGACCAACGACGGCTGATGGAGCGAGACCTCGGCGGCCGGGTCGGCCACCGATCCGAGATCGATGACGGCCCGGTAGAGCTCGGGACGAAAGGCCAGGCGGTACGCCGCAGGCATCTGTCCCGGGGTGAAGGCGGCCACGGTGTCCCAGCCGCGCCGGGCGAACTCCTCGGCGAGTTGGGAGCCCGTCGAGACGGGGTCGACCACGGCCACGACGGGCCGTTTCGGCGGCGTCACTGCGACCACTCCGTCGGCACCCGGTCCCAGCGATGGCGGCGCAGCTCGCCCATCAGTTCGGCCGGCAGGGCGACTCCGTCGCTGACGGAGAGATTGGCCCGGACGTGCGCGGGGGTGCGCATGCCGGGAATCACCGTACTGAGCGCCGGGTTCTGGAGGATGAAGCGCAGGGCGAGCTCGGCCATGGTCATCCCTTCGGGGACGACGGGGCGCAGGCGATCCGCGCGTTCCACACTGGCCGCGAGATTGTCCGGGACGAAGTAGCTGTTGCGCCAGTCCCCTTCGGGCCAGCGGGTGTTCGTGGTCAGGGTGCCGGTGAGAGTGCCCTCGTCGAACGGTACCCGGGCGATCACGGCGACGTCGTGCCGGGCGCAGGCGGCGAAGAGCTCGTCCTCCGGGGCCTGGTCGAAGATGTTGTAGATCACCTGAACGGAGTCGACCAGGCCGGTCTCCAGCGCGGCCAGCACGTTGGTGGGCTCCCACCGGTTGACGCTGATGCCGACCGCCTCGACCAGACCGAGGTCCTTCATCCGGGCTGCCTGGGCCAGCCACTCGTCGTCGGCCGCCCAGCTGTCGTCCCACACGTGGTACTGCATCAGATCGATGCGCCCCACCCCGAGGTTCTTCCGGCTGAGCGCCAGATACTCCGCCACGTGGGCGTCGGGGAAGACATCGTGGAACCGCGCGCCCGGGCGTGGGGGCCAGTTCCGGTCCAGCGGCGGAATCTTGGTGGCGATCCGGATCGCCCCGTCGGGGTACTCGGCGCGTAACTCGCCCAGCAGCAGCTCGCTGTGGCCTCGGCCGTAGATCCAGGCGGTGTCGAAGAAGGTACAGCCCTGATCCACGGCGAGGCGCAGCGCCTCGCGTCCGCTGCCGTCGTCACCGCCTGTCCAGCCACCGGGGCCGCCACCGATGCCCCACATGCCGTAGCCGATCTCGCCGACTTGCCACCCAGTCCGGCCGAAGCGACGAAGACGCACCGACAGCTCCCCTCTCGGACTTACTGTCAATTGGCAAGCAATGGTACAGGGTTGGCCTTCCACGACCGTGAGGGGAGAACCGTGCACTCCGCGCTCAGACACCAGCTCCTGACCGACTTCCAGGGGCACCGGGTGGACTATCCCGCCGACCGGACGACTATTCACCTGATCGAGGAACAGGCGCGGCAGGCCCCCCAGCGGCCCGCACTGCTGTGGGACGACACCTGCCTCACCTACGGCGAGACCATCGAGCTGGCAGCGGCCTGGGCCGGTGAATTACGCAGGCGCGGCGTACGCCGCGGCGATTTGTTACCCGTGATCACGGCCGGCGGCCACGAGCTGGCCGTGGTGATGCTGGCCGCGATGAAGCTGGGCGCGCCGTTCGTGCCCATCGACGACGCGTGGCCCGAGCACCGTCTGCACGAGAGCGTCACGGCGCTGCGGCCGCCGCTGGCGGTGCGGACCGGCCCCGGCCCGGTTCCCGCGCTCGGTGTGCCGGTACTGCGCGTGACCGGGACCGGCGCGCCCGACGGTGTGCGGCCCGTGCGCGACGCGGTGCCCGGCGCCGACGAGTTGATCTACGGCTTCTTCACCTCCGGCTCGACGGGGACTCCCAAGTGCGCGCTCAACGGCCATCTCGGACTGCTCAACCGTTTCCTGACCATGACACGGCGCTTCGGCGCGGGCCCGGACGTGGTGCTGCAGAACAGCCGCCATGTCTTCGACTCCTCCATGTGGCAGCTGCTCTGGCCGCTCACCAAGGGCAGCCGGGTGGTGCTGCCTCGCCGGGAAGGCGTCCTCGACCTCACCCGGACCATCGACGAGATCGCCCGGCACCGTGTCACGATGACCGACTTCGTGCCCTCGGTCTTCAACACCCTGGTCGATCTGCTCGACTCCGACCCGGGAATGCCGGCGCGGCTCTCCTCCCTGCGGCACCTGCTGATCGGCGGCGAGGCGATCGACCCGAGCGCCGTCCGCTCGTTCCGCGAGCTGCTGCCGGAGGTCAGACTCACCAACACGTATGGGCCGACGGAGTGTTCGATAGGTTCCGTCTTCCACGAGATCTCGGATGCCGACACCGGACCGATACCGATCGGCCGCCCGATCGACAACACCTGCGCCGTGCTGCTCGACGGAGACGGGGCACTGGTCGCACCCGGGCAGGTCGGTGAGATCCACCTCGGCGGCGACTGCCTGGGCGCCGGTTATCTGCACGATCCGGCCCGCACGGCGGACGCCTTCGTGGAGAACCCCTTTCCCGAGCTGCCCGGGCGCCGGCTCTACCGCTCGGGAGACCTGGCCTGGCAACGGCCCGACGGGCTGCTGATGTTCGTCGGTCGGCAGGACCAACAGGTCAAGCTGGGAGGGGTGTTGATCGATCTGCTGGAAGTGGAGGCCGCGGTCGCCGCGCACCCGCAGGTGGTGCAGGCCCGGGCGGTGATCCACGGCGAGGGCGATCTGCGCAGTCTGGTGTGCTGCGTCACCACCGACGCGACGCTCACTCCCACCGAACTCGACGCGCACAGTCGTGCCCTGCTGCCCGCCCACGCGGTGCCGCGTACCTTCCTGCTGCTCGACCGGATGCCGCTCACGCCCAACGGCAAGACCGACCGCCGGGCGCTCACCGAACTCGCCTCCCTACGGCTCGCCGGTCGGGCAGGGGGCGGGCGGCTCACCGCCCAGGAGGAGACCGTCGCCGCGCTGTGGCGGGAGCTGCTGGCCGATCTGCACGGTGCCGCCCCGGGCCCGGACGCCGACTTCTACGCTCTCGGCGGTACCTCGCTCACCCTTCAGCGGCTCTCGGCCGCCATGCACCGCGCCTTGGGCGTGCGTGTCCCGCCGCGTCATCTCGCCGCCGCCGCGACGCTGCGGGAGCAGGCGGCGCTGCTGCACCAGGACGGTGCGAGTCCCGACGACCGCGCACTGCTGCTCGCCGACGTCGCGCACGCGTCGGTCCTGCGCCCCGGGTCCGGTCCGGCACCCACCGGCGAACCGCTCGAAGTGCTGCTCACCGGCGTGACGGGCTTCATCGGCGCCCATGTGCTGGCAGAACTCCTCGACCGCACCGACGCGGTGGTGCACTGTCTGCTGCGCACCGGTGGCCGGGCCGACCGCGTCGCCGAGGTGATGGCCCGGTTGGGGCGGCCCTACGACGCGCGGCGGATCGTTCCCGTACCGGGTGATCTGGCACAGCCCCGACTGGGCCTGAGCAGGAAGGCCTGGAACCGGCTGGCCGGACGCGTCGACTCACTGCTGCACTGCGGCGCGCTGGTCAATCTGGCCCTGGGCTATCCCGGACTGCGCGCGCCGAACGTGGTGGGTACCGGAGAGCTGCTGCGGCTCGCCACCACCGGCCGGCCCAAGCGTCTGCATCACCTCTCCACCCTCGGTGTCTTCCCGGACGAGGACGGCAGAGAGCGCGTGCTGGAGGAGGACCCGCTCCCGGAGGAACTGCCCGAGGACGGCTACAGCCGCTCCAAGTGGGCCGCCGAGCAGCTTCTGACGGCGGCCAGGGCACAGGGCGTACCGGTCACCGTCCATCGGCTCGGCGAGGTCATGCCGCACTCACTCACCGGCGCGGGCAATCGGCAGGCCCAGCTGGATCTGCTGCTGCGCGCCTGCGCCCGCCTCGGCCTCGGCCCGCGTACGACGGCCGTCACCGACTGGACACCGGTCGACGAGGTCGCCACGGCGGTGGTGGGTGCCCTGGGCACCGGCCGGGACAACGAGACCTTCCACCTGCTACGGCCGGGGGCCGTCCCGCTGGAGCGGGTCCTGGCGGCGCTGGCCGAACAGGTGCCGCTCCGCCCGGTGGACTATCCGGACTTCCACCGCGCGGTGGCGGCCGGCGGCGACGAGTCACCCCTGCTCACCTTCCTGCCGGAACCCGATTCCGACGGCCTCGACGCTCTGTTCCGCAACGGCCACTTGCGCTTCTCCGCCAAGCGAGGCACCGAGCTCGCCGATTCCTGCGGCCTGGCCTGGCACCCCACCACCGACACCGAACTCCTCAACTGCACGCGGTGGGTCGTGCGGAACCCGTAACCGGTATTTCGGTCGCCGCGTGGGCCTGCGCTGCCCCTCCAGGTCCACGGGGTGGATGGATCCCGGCAAAGATTGCCAGATGAAGGGTGTTGACGGGCCTCGCCGACGCCTTAAGATCCGTGCTGCTCGAACTGCCGATCACCGTACGGGATATCGAACGGATCAGCTGACGGTTTCGGCAGGCTGCCCTGCTCCGGCCGGTATACAACGCAACGGTCTGTGACAAAGGAATGAGCCGCATGCCCTCAGAAGCCGGAGTGCCCCGCAGAACCGTCCTCACCGCCCTCAGCGCCGTCTCCCTCGCCGGGACCTTCGCCGCCACCGCCCCCGCCGGGGCCGCCGAACTCACCGGCGCGACCGCGAGCGCCGCTGCCGCGGACCTCCCCGCCGCAGCCGCCCACTGGACCTTCGACGAGGGCTCCGGCACCGTGGCGGCCGACTCCTCCGGCAACGGTGGCACCGCGACGCTCCAGGGCGCGGCCGGGTGGGGAACCGGCAAGATCGGCGCCCACAGCCTCGACCTCAAGGCGGGCGGCAACGCCACGGCGTCCGGGCCGGCCCTCGACACCTCCAAGGGGTTCTCGGTGGGCGCCTGGGTCAACCTCGCTCAGCTGGGCGGCTACCAGACCGCGGTCAGCATCGACGGCAAGGTCGTCAGCTCCTTCTACCTGGGGTTGCGGGACGACACCGGCACCTTCGCCTTCGCTCGGCTCGACTCGGACGCCACCCAGGGTGCCGCGGTGGCGGCTGCCGCTTCAGCGCCCGGCACCGACACCTGGACCCACCTGGTCGGCGTCAGCGACCCGACCGCCGGCGTCATCCGCCTCTACGTCAACGGGGTGCTGGAGGGGGAGACCGCCTACACCGCGGGCTGGGCCAGCAGCGGCGACACCGCCATCGGCCGCGCCCTCTACGGCGGTGGGCACGTCGACCAGTGGCACGGCCTGATCGACGACGTGTGGATGTTCCCCTCCGTCCTCACCTCCGACCAGGTCGCGACGCTGGCCGGGGTTCCGGTGGAGTCCACGACGCCGCTGCTGAGTGTGGACGTCGGCAACCCCGCGCACGCGGTGTCCCCCGTTCTCCCCGGTTTGATGTTCGAGGACATCAACCACTCCGGCGAGGGCGGCATCTATGCCGAACTGGTGCAGAACCGCTCGATGATGGCCAGCGACAGCACGCCCGTCCACTGGTCCGCCGTCGGCGGAACGACGCTCGCCCTCGACACCACCGCACCGCTCAACGCAGCGCTGAATCGTTCCCTCAAGGTCGTACTGCCGAGCGGCACAGGGGCGGGGAACCGGGCCGGCGTAGCCAACGACGGCTTCTGGGGCATTCCGGTGCGGCCCGGAACCACCTACACCGCCCGGTTGTTCGCCAAGGCGTCGCGGCGCATCGGCCCGCTCACGGTGGCCATCGAGTCCGCGGACGGCGCGACGGTGTACGCGTCCGCACATGTGCCCCACATCGGCACCGCCTTCCGCGGCCGCCCGTTCGAGCTGACCCTGCGCACCGGTTCACGCACCCCCGTGGTCGGTGACGCGAGGCTGACCGTCACCACCGCCGACCCCGCCGCCGCGGGCGAGACGCTGTGGCTCCAGCACGTGTCACTCTTCCCGCCCACCTACCACCACCGGCCCAACGGACTGCGCATCGACCTGATGGAGAAACTGGTCGCTCTCAAGCCGAAGTTCCTGCGGTTCCCCGGCGGAAACTTCCTCGAGGGCAACACCATCGCGACACGGTTCAACTGGAAGAAGACCATCGGCCCCGTCTGGGAGCGCCCCGGACACATGGACGACGCCTGGGGCTACTGGTCCACGGACGGCCTCGGACTCCTCGAATACCTGCAGTGGGTCGAGGACATGCACGCCCAGCCCGTCCTGGCCGTCTACGCCGGCTACTCGCTCCGGGGCGAACACGTCACCGGTGACGCGCTCGCGCCGTTCGTCCAGGACGCACTCGACGAGATCGAGTACGTCACCGGCCCCGCCACCAGCACCTGGGGGGCACGACGTGCCGCCGACGGACACCCGGAACCGTTCCCGCTGGAGTACGTGGAGATCGGCAACGAGGACTGGTTCGACTCCTCGGGGTCCTACGACGAGCGGTTCGCGGCCTTCCACGACGCGATCAAGGCGAAGTACCCGCATCTGAAGCTGATCGCCACGACGTCCGTGACGAGCCGCACGCCGGACCTGATCGACGAGCACTACTACCTCGCGCCGTCCGCCGCCCAGGCTTCCACCCACAAGTACGACAACCGGGACCGCAGTTCGACGAAGGTGTTCGTCGGGGAGTGGGCCGCGCAGGAGGGCCGTCCCACACCCGACCTCAACGCGGCGCTGGGCGACGCCGCTTGGCTCGCCGGGCTGATCCGCAACTCGGACCAGGTCCTCATGGAGTGCTATGCGCCGCTCTTCTCGCACGTCAAGGACAACGTCTGGGCCACCAATCTGATCGCCTACGACAACCTCACCAGCTACGTGTCGCCCAGCTACTGGGCACAGCACATGCTGACGAGCAGGCTCGGCAGGACGGTGCTGCCCGCCACCGCGCGTGCGCTGCCCGGCCTCGCCACCGTGGCGACCCGCTCCGGGAACCGCCTCTACCTCGCGGTCGTCAACTGCGGGACCGAGAAGGCGAACGTACCGGTCGAACTGAAAGGGCTGGCCAAGGGGGTCAGAAGGCAGGCCACCGCGACGATCCTGACCGGCCCCTCACCCGCCACCACCAACACGCTGACGGAACCCGACACGCTGGTGCCCAGGACGACCACCGTCACCGGTGCGGCAGCGTCCTTCACCAGCATCGTGCCGCCGCTCTCGGTCACCGTGCTGGAACTCGTCCTGACCTGATCGCGTACCGCCCGACGCTCCGTGCGGGGCGTCGGGTAAGTCCTGCGGGACGGTGCCGGAGAAGGCCGGCACCGTCCCGCGGACGTTCGCCGCGGTGCGGGTCCGTCGTGAATCAGTCGACGTTCACGACCTTCCACAGCTGGCTGTCGGCGTTCGTGTCCGTCCTCTGCACGAGTGGTGAGCCTGCCGACGAGCCGGACACGGCGAGCAGCATGCCGCTGTGCACGTTTTTGATCTTGTAGTAGCCGTTTCCGGTGGCGGTCAGTGTCCAGTGCTGGTCCGCGACGTCGTTGTCGGACGCCTGCACGATGGGAGCGCCGTCCGTCGTGGCAGCGTTGCCGACGTCCAGCAGCAGAGCGCTGTTCCGGCTGATGATCTTGTAGCTGCCGTCACCCACGGCGACGAAGCGCCAGTTCTGGTTCAGGGCTCCGGTGTCGTTCCACTGGATGACGCCCGCTCCGGCGGACATCGATCCGCCCGAGACATCGATCGCGTTGCCGCTGCTCTTGCCGAGCATCTTGTAGTTGGCGTTCGTCGCGGGGAACGAGACGGAGGCGAAGGCGTCCAGTGCGCAGACGGTGCTGGACGAGGCGGCGTTCTTCGTGCCGGTGCACACCACCCTGATCGTGTGCGGGCCCGCTGCCAGGTCGGTCTTCTCGAACAGCGGCACCTGCTTCGTCACCGTCGAGGCATAGGCGTCGATGCCCGCCTGGGCGAGGGTGCCGTCGAGGTAGACGTCCACCTTGCCCATGTTCGGCTGCGTCATGCCGAGGTAGCGGACGCCCGAGCCGGTGAACGAGAACTCGGCGTAGTTGCCCGCGGTGCTCGTGAACTTCTCGGACCCGTTCATGTCCTTCGTGTCGTTCCAGTTCGACCAGGTGCCGGAGTAGGTCACGCCGGGCGCCTTGTCGTCGACGTGGTTCCAGCGCTGCCGCACGAGTGCGTTCGACGCGGCGGAGGCGTTCCCCTGGGCGTCGACCACGTAGAGGTGGTAGTCGCCGGGCGCCTGGGGGACGTTGATGGTCGTCGAGGTGCCGCTCGCACGGGTCATGGTGGGACCGGCGGCGAACGCCGTCGTACCGGAGGGAGCCAGCCAGAGGGTCTTGGTCCCGTCTCCGGGGCTACGAACCGGAATGGTCACGACACCCTTGCCGGTGAAGGTGCCGGCGGGCAGTGCGTAGTCCTGCGCGGCCACCTTGCCGGCGGGAATGATGTCCTTGTAGGTGTCCTCCAGGCCGGCGTTCACGGCGATGCCGTACGCCTGCGACGGCCACACGTTGTCCGCGTACACGCGCACGTTGTCGATGGTGCTGTTCGTGACGCTCTTGCTGAAGATCGTGTTGCGGGGGCCGTAGTTGCCGGTGACGGTCAGGTCGTGCTGCCGGCCCCAGGTGCCGGTGTTCATGACCCACATGACGTTCGGGTCCACGTCGAGGACGTTGTCGTGTTCGTTGATGAAGGCGGAGCCTTCATCGGGGTGGATCCCGTACTTCTTGCCGGCCGGCACACCCTGGATGAAGTTGTCGCTGATCTCGGTGCCCGGCTGGCTGCCCAGCGTGTAGATGGGAGCGGAGTCGTCGAGCACCTGCATGGTGTCGATGAGCTCGTTGTACTTGACGGTGTTGTTCCGCGCCGTCGTGGTCGGGGTCCCGGGGTTGATGGAGCCCGACGTGCCGTCGAAGTTGTCCCATCCCCAGCCGAGCGTGATGCCCGCCCACGGGGACTTCTCGATCCGGTTGTGCTGCAGGGACAGGGTGTCGGCGAAGTACGCGGACACAGGGCTGGAACCCTGGAACAGGACGGCGCTGTCGTAGAGGTAGTTGTCCGTGACGGTGATGTTCTTGCAGGCGCCCTCGACGTTCACCGGGTACTTCTCGTGGGGGTCCTGGGCGGCGTCCCCGATGTACACGTGCTGGGGGTGTCCCACGGTGATGGCGGACCCGGCGATGTCGTCGGTGTGGTTGCCGGTCAACCGCGAGTCCGTCACGTCGTTGGCCAGGGTGATCCCGTCGGCGCCGGTGTGCTGCACCGTGTCGCGCTGCAGGATGATCCCGTCGGCGCTCTCGATCTGGACGGCCGCCGGTGGCAGGTCGACGTTGCGGTACGTGTAGGCGTGGAAGTTCTTCCGCGTGTACACGTTCGCGCTGGCATTGCCCTGCTGTCCCTGCCGGAACACCGAACCCGCCACATTGGTCAGATTCCAGTCGGAGTGCTCGACCGTGAGACCGGAGAAGGTGATGTCCCGTGCGTGGTCGGTCGTGGACGTGCCGGCGACCTTGATGAGGGTGGACACTCCGTTCGGCGCGAAGACCTGCGCCGTCGTCATGTCGTCGGAGGCGGACTTGTAGTAGTACAGCGTGTGGGTGGACTTGTCGAAGTAGAACTCGCCCGGCCGGTCCAGGAACTCGTACGCGTTCATGAACGTCTGGGTACCGGTGGACTGGAAGTTGCCGTTGTACGCGCCCTGGGCTATCGCCGCGCCCGGCTCCTGGAACATGGCCACGCGGTTGGCGCCGTCCGAGCTCGTGGTGATCTGCCTGACACCCACGATCGCCGTGGTCCAGGTCGTCGCCGTCCTGATCTCCACGTCGCCCTGGCCGGACGCGACGGCAGGCAGGTCGGAGAGGCTGTACTTGGCGCCGTCGCACGTCCTACCCGTCTCCCAGGCCCAGGAGGGCAGGGGAGTACCGACGTTGTAGTCCGCGTAGCATCCGGCCGAGTCGACCGTCTTCGAGGCCATCTGGGCGCGCTTGCCGTTGACGTAGAGCGCGCGGAGCTTGCTGTCGCGGTCGAGGGTGGCCTTCCAGATGTTCCCGCTGTGCTGCGTCCAGCCGGTCACCTGGACGCCTCCGTCCAGGACCGGCTTCTCGCCCGGGTAGGCGCTGTAGACGACGCGGTGCCCGTTGGTGCCGGAGTCGGCCGAGGTGAAGTCGATGGTGCTGCTCACCGGGTAGGTGCCGCCCCGGAGGGAGACGTTGATGTCCCCGGTCATGTCGCTGTCGACCGTGCGCACGACGTCCCGGGCGTGCTGCAGGGTCTTGAACGGCGCCGTGATCGTTCCGGCGTTGGCGTCGTCACCGTTGGGCGCGACGTAGTACGTCGCCTGAGTGGCTGCCGAGGCCCGGGTCGGCGGCGTGAGGGAGGCCGGCAGGACGGCGGAGACAGCCGTCGCCAGCGCTGCCGGCAGCAGGCGGCGGACGGAGGCGGCCGGATGTCTGCCCCTCCTGGCGGTTCGGATGGCCGGGCAGGCGTACATGGGGCGGCTCCATGAGGGCGTTGTGCGGTTGATGCGGTCCACAGTGCGGGTGCGCAGCCCGAGCCGCGTGAGGCTGCTGACGGCTCTGCCGTTACCGCTGCCCAGAAAATTAGCCGCCACATCGAAGGGCAAGTCAAGAGGTGTGTATGCCTTTTCTCGACCTGGAGTATATGGCGAGTCGGCTATTGCGGGCTCTTGGTCAGTACGAAACAGAAGGAAAGCCGCAAGTGGCATGCACGTTTATGATCTGCGGTTTGGCCAATGAGTACGACTCATCTGGGTCTGGGGTAGGATGGGTGCGGTTTCAGGGCCGGTCGGTCGCCGTTGTCGTAGCCACTCGGAGGCAGGACAGAT
>NZ_JBSFIK010000018.1:0-78430 GCF_053597535.1 Streptomyces sp. NPDC001348
GTGCGCGGCAGGCGTACGGCACTGCTGCGGACCCCGCGCGAGGCCAGGCCCAGGATCGACGCGACCGTACGACCGCGGCCGCCGATCGGCCCCTCGGCCATCATCGGGTCGGCCTCGGTGGAGGCGCGGCCGGGCACCAGGGGCGTACCCGAGACGACGACGAGGGGGCGGTCACTGCCGACGAGTTCCTCGCCGAGGGCCGCGAGTGCGGCACTCTCCTCCGCGACCGACCTCGCGACGGCGTCGGCGCTGCTGAAGTCGTGGTCGAACGCGAGGTGGATCACCCCGTCGGTCCGGGCGGCGCCGCTGCGAAGGACGTCCAGGTCGGCGAGTCCGCCACGGAGGGACTCGGCCCCGGCCGCCTCCACGGCCTGCGCGGACGCGTCGGAACGGGCGAGTGCGAGGACGCTGTGGCCGTTGCCGAGCAGTTCGGCGACGACAGCGGAACCGACCAGGCCGGTGCCGCCGGTGACGAAAACGCGCATGGAGAACTCCCCCAGGAGTGATGGGACTCTTGTCCCATCACTCTACCGCAGTGATGGGACAAGAGTCCCATCACTTAGGATGGTGGCCATGGGCAGATGGGAACCAGGCGCACGCGAACGCCTCGTCGTGGCTGCCGTCGACCTGTTCACCGAGCAGGGGTACGACGCCACGACGGTCGCGCAGATCGCCGAGCGGGCGGGAGTCACCAAGAGCACCTTCTTCCGGCACTTCCCCGACAAGCGCGAGCTGCTGGTGGCCGGACAGGAGACGCTGAGCCGGCTGCTGTCCGAGGGGATCGCCGGCGCGCCCGCCGACGCCGGCCCGCTCGAGGCGGTCGCCGCCGGCCTGGAGCGCGCGTCGAGCGCGATGGGCCCCATGAGCCGCGAGCTCGCGCCCCGCCTGAAGGCGGCCGTCGCCGCCAGCGCCGAACTCCAGGAGCGTGACGCCCTCAAGAGCGTCAGCCTCGCGGCCGCGATGACGAACGCTCTGATCGCCCGCGGCCTACCCGACCCGACCGCGGCCCTGGCGGGCGAGATGGGCCTCCTCGCCTTCAAACGGGGCTACGCCCGATGGTCCGAGGGCGACCGTGACGGCAAGGACGACCTCGCCGGGCACACCCTGGCGGCCCTGGAGGAACTGCGCGCGGCGAGCGCCTCGCTGGGCTGACCGGCACTCTGCGCTCCGGCATCGAGGCGGACGACGTGGCGGTGGTACTCCACGAGGGCTCTCCCGTGTGACCATGCGCACGACCGGGTTCAGACCGTTTCCGAGGTGGTCACGGGGGCTGCCGCGGCAGCGCCGTTGCCGGTGCTCAGTTGCGGTACGCGGCCGTCGCGATCTCGATGAACGACCGGATCAGCGGATTGGTGTCTCGTTCGTTGCACACCGCCACCACTCGGCTGGGCGCCATGTCGATCAGCGGCACCACGGTGAACTCCACGGGCAGGTCGTGCCCGAGCGGGGCCAGGCCGACCGTGCCGTTCCACAGCACGGCCTGCAGGCATTCCTGGACGGCACGCACCACTGGCCCCTCACGCGGCCTCCCCCCGTTCCAGTACGACTGCCAGACGGGGTCGGTGCCCTGCGGGAACTGGAACCAGCGGCGGTCGCGCAGCTCGGCCAGCCGCAGCCCATCGCGGCGGGCCAGTGGATCGTCGGCGCGCAGGACCACGCCGACCGGATCGCTCCGCAGCGCTCGCACGGTCAGGGCGGTCTCGTCGAACGGTGCCCGGGTGAGGGCGACGTCGACCAGTCCGGCGCGCAGTCCGCACGTCGGGTCGGTCAGATCGGTGTCGCGGATACGGATGTCGACTCCGGGGTGGCTCCGGCGGTAGGCGGCGGCCAGCCTGGCCACTCCCGGGTCGGTGCCGTCGCCCAGGATGCCGACGGTGATGGTCGCGACGCCGGCTGCCGCGCTCACGCGTACCCGGACGCGGTCGGCATGGTCGAGCAGGGCCCGCGCCTCGTCGAGCAGCACCGTGCCCACCGGAGTGAGCGTGACGCCGGTCGTCGAGCGGGCGAAGAGCAGAGCCCCGACCTCGGCTTCCAACTGCTTGATCGCCCGGCTCAGCGGCGGCTGACTCATATGCAGTCGGGTGGCGGCCCGGCCGAAGTGGAGTTCCTCGGCGACCGCCACGAAGTAGCGCAAGGTCCGTAGCTCCACACTGCAACGATACCCATGAGGTATCAGCTCCGCGGAAGGGGTCTTGGACACCGGCGACGTCCCGGCGGTGGACTCTTGACCATGACCGATGAAATGAAGACCAGCGAGCCGCAGGCCGACCCCGCCGTATCGGTGGTGGGTCCCCGCGACGGCGAGACGATCGTCCTGGGCACCACGCGGATGCGCGTGCTGGAGGACGGCAGCCACACCGAGCACCGCCTCGCGATCGCCGAGTCCGTCCTCGCCCCGCACACCCAGGGTCCGCCGCAGCACCGCCACGGCCGACACGACGAGGGCTTCTACATCCTCTCCGGCACCGTGCGGTTCACCGTCGGGGACGAGGACTACGACGCCACCGCGGGCACGCTCGTCATGGTCCCCCCCGGCACCCCGCACACCTTCGCCAACCTGACCGACCAACCCGCCGTCATGCTCAGCACCTTCACACCCGACCTGTACCTGCAGTACTTCCGGGACCTTCAGGAGGTGCTCGCCGACGGCCGGCCGCTGACGCCCCAGGCCAACCTCGACGCGATGAGCCGCTACGCGACACGGCCCGCCACCGACCTCGCCTGAAGCCGGCGGGACGGAACGGCCCGGCCGCACTCCTTACAACCGACAGGCCCCCGCCATCGGGGGCCCGTGAACGGGAACCATGAACATCGCCTATTGGATCGTCGCGGGACTGCTCGCGCTCTTCTACTCCTACGCAGGCACGCTGAAGGTGATCCGCAGCCGCGATCAACTCCGGCCGATGATGGCTTGGGTCGACCGCATGCCCCTTCCCGCCGTCAGGGCGCTGGGAGCGGTCGAAATACTCGGCGCGACCGGTCTGATCCTGCCACCGCTGACCGGTACCGCCCCGTGGCTGGCGTCGGCCGCGGCCATCGGCTTCGTGCTCCTGCAGACCGGTGCGATCGCCGTTCACCTGACCGGCGAAGACCGCCGGATCACACTCAACGTCGCACTCACCGCCACCGCGGCCGCGACCGTCTGGTTGGCCACCCAGCTGTGATCGCACGGCCGGCGCACCGGGCAAGGGGGGCTCTCACCGTACCCGGATCACCAGGGTCTCCCGGACGCCCAGGGCGCCTGCCAACCTGTTCGAGGCGGAGACGCGCACGGCGGCCGCCCGGGAAGCCGCCCCAGGCGCCCCCCGTCAGTCCGATTCAGCTGCACCCGGGCGCGCGACCGTGGCAGCACATGCTTCCACCACAGAAGAGACGAAGACCCATGGCGGACAACCATTCCACCACTCACGCAGACCTTTTCGAGCTGAGGGGGAAGTACGCACTTGTCACCGGCGGCACCAGAGGTATCGGGTTGATGATGGCCCGCGGCCTTCTTCAGGCGGGCGCCCACGTCGTCATCAGCTCACGCAATGCGGACACGTGCGCGGAGGCACAGCGTCTGCTGTCCGAATTCGGCGACGTTCGGGCAATCCCCGCCGACCTGTCCAGGCACGACGAGTGCCAGCGCCTCGCTGATCTCGTCAAGGGCGACTCGGAACGCCTGGACATCCTCGTCAACAACGCGGGAGCGATGTGGCGCGAGCCGCTGGAGACGTTCCCGGACGAGGCCTGGGACGCAGTGCTCGACCTCAACCTCAAGTCGCCGTTCTGGCTGGTGCAGGCGCTGCTGCCCGCACTTCGCAGGGCGGGCACCGCCGACGATCCCGCGCGGATCATCAACATCGGCAGTATCGCCGGGGGCGTGCACGTCGCCCAGGCGCCCAACTACTCGTACGCCAGCAGCAAGGCGGCACTCCATCAACTCACCAGAGTGCTTGCCCGAGAGCTGGGCCCACAGCACGTCACGGTGAACGCGGTAGCACCGGGAGTGTTCCCGTCGCAGATGACGGGGCCCACGCTCGATGCCGTCGGCGACACGATCGCGGCGGCGGCCCCTCTGCGCCGGCTCGGCCGCGACGACGACATGGCGGGTATCGCCGTGTTTCTCGCCGGCCGGGCCGGGTCCTACCTGACGGGCACCATCATCCCGGTGGACGGCGGCATCGCGACGACCGCGACGGGCACCCCCTAGGCGTCGGCGCGAGCCTTTGCCGGCGGCCGACGGACCGCGACGACGACGTCGTCACGAACCGCCCATCCGTCAGTGCCTAGATCTCGGTGGCCGTCGTCTGTCGGGTGGCCGCCCACGACGCCAGTAGCGCCAGACCGTCAGCGGTCGGTGTGCCCGCGGCGGCGGTGTAGACGTTCAGGTACAGGCCGGGTTCGGAGCCCAGTTCGAGGGGCTCGACGTCCAAGTCGAGCCGGCCCACGATCGGATGGCGCAGACGCTTGCGGCCGGACCGGTGCAGCCGCACGTCCTGGGATGCCCACCGCTGCCGGAACAGCTCACTGCACGTCGACAGTTCGCCGACCAGGGCGATCAGCTCCCCGTCGCGTGGATTGCGGCCGGCTTCCATGCGGAGCTTCGCGGCCATGGTGCCGGCGATTCGGTCGTAGTCGACGAAGAACTCCTGGGCCGCCTCGGGGTGCAGATAGACGAACCGCGCCGTGTTCGGGGGCCGCCGCGAGTCGACCGGCATCGGTGAATACAGCGCGCGAGCGAGTCGGTTCATGGCGAGCACGTCACAACGGCCGTTACCGATCAGGGCCGGCGCATCGGAGATCGCGTCGAGCACCTGCCGCAGCGTCGAGCGCACCGTCACGGCAGGACTCCGCCGGCGTGTGCCGCTGGGCGCGTCGGATCGGCGCGCGAGGTGGAACAGGTGCTCGCGCTCCGCCTCGTCGAGTTGCAGGGCGGAGGCCAACGCCTCGAGCACGCCGTCGGAAGTACCAGCGAGGCTGCCGCGTTCCATGCGCACGTAGTAGTCGACCGACACCCCTGCCAATAGCGCTACTTCTTCGCGGCGCAGACCCTTGACCCGACGGTTGCCGCCGTAGGCGGTCAGGCCTGACCGCTCGGGTGCGATGCGGGCGCGACGCGAGCTCAGAAACTCCCGGATCTCGGTGCGTAGATCCTTCATAGCCATTTCCGCACTGTAAGCCGGTCGTGCAGACGGAGGGAGGTACTGCTGGTACCCCGACGACCGGCGTTGCCCGAGCAGGCACTCACGCCGGCCGTGCCCGCTCCGCCCGCACGCTCCGCTCGGCAGCCGGAGGTGTCGGTACAGACGGGAAGACCCGCGGTCCTTCCGTGCCGCTTTCGCTCAGTGGCCCGCCACGAAGCGCGAACCCGCTCCTAGAGTCACCGGCGGTGCCATCCGGCACGGTCCTTCCAGCGGGTGCCCCTGCTGCGGGGACGGTGGCCTTCCGGGGTGCGCACCGGTTACCCGAGAACTCCCGGGAGAACGCGATGAGCATCCTTGACTCGCCCCCTGGCCGCGAACGGGACGTGTGCTCGGTGGCCGCACCGCTGCGGACGCCCGGCGGTGCCGGATACCGGGTGCAGCCCGTACCGGACGCCGCCGCGCGGATCGTCCCGACGGGTGGACGGGGCATCGCCTTGGACCGGCTCCGGTTGTGGCGCACGTACGGAGACCGGTTCCGCGAGGCGATGGCCGACGCGGTACGGGCGCCGACCCAGTCCCCGGGTCCTGCGGGCGGCATCCGTCACGACCGTGTCAACGTGCTCGCCGACCTGGCGGCCGTCCACCTGTATCTGGCCGAGGAGTGGGAGAAACTCGACGAGGCGTTGTCCGGGGGGACGGCCGGCGGGCACCTGTCCCTCGCCCGGTGCCTCGCCTCGGGGCTGCGCCGGCTGGCCTCCTACCGCGGTCCGGCGATCGTACGCACCAGCACGGTCGGACCGGTGACGGAGTGGTACCGCGAGAACCGGTACGTCACGGAGCAGGGCTTCTGGGCGGCCTCGTCATCGGCGGCCGCGCTGCGTGCGGGCGGACCCGGCTTCGTCGTGTGGTCGCTGACCGCACGACGTACCGCGGCGGTCGCCCCGCACGCCCCGGAGCAGCTGATCTTCCTGCCCGGCACGCGGTTCAAGGTGCTGCGGGTGATCGACGGGCGGCAGCCCCTCGTGCTGCTGCGCGAACTGTTCCCGCCGGAGCCGGCCGGGCACCGGCCCGGTGACGCCGGCGAGGACGCAGCCACGTGGCTGGACGAGAGCACGCTGGCCGACCTGGAGCGGATGACGGCCGGCTCGCGTACGGCGCACCGGTTCCTGCCGGTCGCCTCCGTGGCCGCCGGTCCGCGGGCGCGGCCCCCCGGACTGATCGTCACGTCACGGACCGGCAGGCACCCCGCTCCCTGAACCGCGGCTCATGCCCGGAGAAGAACAGACCGACGGAGAGACGGACATGGACGAACGAGCGGCAGTCCCGGGCGAGGAGACCGAACTCGATGCCCCCGAGGAGTCGGAGGAGGCGATCAGGACCCTGCTCTGGGAGGCCTGGACGGCAGGGGGGCCGACGGAAGGGACGGACAGGAAGCGGGGTTCCGTCGCGTCCTCCGCCCTGGGGCGTCGCGGACTCTCGTCCGAGTAGACCGGGCCCGACGGCGAGTGATCACTCGGGCCTGGCGGCGATCAGCGGCTCCAGGAGGCGGAGCTGGACTTCGTAGGGGACGTGGGCAGCGGTGAGGTCCCACACGACGTGGTCGACGCCGAGCTCGGCGGCGCGGTGCAGGTCTGCTGCTACCTGGCCCACGGATCCGGACAACGGCCCGCGCCCGGCGTCGTCGAGGGGGGCTTCGGTGACGGGGGCGTTCACCCGGACGACGACGGGGCCGGGCCGGCCACCGACGGGAGCCGCTTCCCGGAAGAGTACGAGCTGGTGTTCCAGGGTCTTCCAGTCATGGATCACGGGATGCAGACCGAGCCCCATGCGGCCGGCCCGCTCGACGAGGGCGTCCGACCGGGGCACGACTGAGACGAGGATCGGTATCCCGCCCCGTTGCAGCGGCTTCGGGCCGACCTCCACCGCGGGTGTGCGGTGACAGTGTCCTTGAGAACTCACCGGATCGGGGCCCCAGTCGGCCTGTAGTGCTTCGATGAACCCGGCGAGATCGTCGCCACGACTCCGCATCGGGACGCATGCGGCTTCGAAGTCGTCGGCGGACCACCCCTGTCCCAGGCCGGCGAGGAGCCGTCCGCCACTGAAATGGTCCAGCGTCGACAGCCGCCGCGCGAGGACCACGGGAATGTGGAACAGGACGTCGACCGCGCTGGTGCCGAGACGAATGGCGCGTGTGTGGGCCGCGATGTAGGTCAGCGTCTCGATCGGGTCGAAAATGTGGGCGTCAGACGACGTCGGGTACGTGCCTTTCCGCGGGAGACTGTGTGGCTCGAGGGGGCGGAGCAGGCGCTCGAGTGCCCACAGCGAGCCGTATCCCAGTGTTTCGGCGCGCTGGGCGAAGGCGACGAGCCTGGCCGGTGTGGCGTCGCGGCTGTAATGAGGCAGGCCCAACCCTAGCTGCACGAGTGCGGACATTCCTTTCCTGCGAGCATTCCGGCACGCCGGCGTGCGGGCCTACCAGGCGACGGGAAGACGCAACGGCAGTCTGTTGACGTTCTCCCTCTGCCACTCGATCTCATGCGGGGGCACAGCCAGTTTCAGGCCGGGAAACCTCGCGAGGAGAGCCTTCAGGGCGGTCTCGATCTCCAGCCGTGCCAGCGGCTCGGCGGGGCAACGATGCGTTCCCCATCCGAACGCCATGTGAGGGACCTTGGGGCGGTCCGGCTGTATGTCATCCGGATCCGGGAACTTCTCGGGGTCCCGGTTCGCCGCCATGTAGGAAACGTGCACGACGTCCCCGGACTTGATCGTCTTGTCGCCGACCGTGACGTCCTCGAGAGCGACACGTGGTGTACCGACGCCACGCCGGAACGGTATGTACCGGAGCAGCTCTTCGAACGTCGCGGAGAAGTCGGCCTGTGCCTGCCGCATCAACTCCTCGTCGGACAGTAGGGTGAAGACGATGTCGCCCAGTTCGTTCGTGACGTTGTCATGCCCCGTGAGGATCAGGGAGATGACCAGCGAAACGAGCTCGTCGTCGGTCAGCCGCTCCTCCTCGGAACCGACGGTGAGCGACGACACGAGATCCGTGCCGGGGTCCTGTCTCCGCCGGTCGACCAGGGAGACGACATAGGAGTGCAGCGCCTTCTGGGCTGTCCGCGCCGTCGTCTCGTGGGACGGGCCGATCTTCTTGAGAGCACCGACCTGTTCCGTCAACCAGGCTTCGTCGTCGTCCGGGATGGCCAGCACCTGACAGATGATCCTGGTCGGCAGCGGGCCGGCCACCGTCGACATGAAGTCGGCAGGTCGGCCGACGGCCTCCATCGCTTCCAGCAGGTCGTCGACGGTCCGCTGGATCTGCACGCGCATGCGGTCCAACGCCCTCGGCCCGAACGAGCCTGCCAGTGCCGATCGCATCGGCCGGTGCGCCGGAGGGTCCTGTACGAAGATCGACCCCGGGGGCGCGATCGGCCGGGGGGTGATGCGCTCGAAGTCGAGTCCCACCAGGGCCGCGCGACTGAAACGCCGGTCCGTGGTGACTCGCTTCACTTCCTCGTAGCGAGTGATGATCCAGGCGCCGCCCTCGCCGTAGTCCAGACTCACCTTGGAGTTCGGCTGGTCGTACAGGAGATGGCGCAGCTGTGGTTCCAGTGCGAGGCCGTCGACGTGGGGGAACGGGCACTTCGGGAATTGCTCGGAGGGTTCCATGTCCTGTCCGCTCGTTGAGGGTTTCAGGGGGCTCGTCGCGGATCGGCGGTGCCGGATCAGTGCTTCAGCCGGCCTGCGAGCTCAGCCGCGGAGAAGGGGTTCTCCCAGTGCTCGACCAGCTTCCCGTCGGCGAAGCGCCACAGTCCGCAGAAGGGCATGACCACGTCGGCGGGCACCTTGGCCCGGATCAGTCCCATGACCGTTCCGAAGTATTCGTTGGCAGTTATGTACTGCACATCCATGAACAGCGTCCCCCCGGTGGCCGCCAAGAGGGCGCGTTCGTGTTCGAGGGCTTTCGCCAGTCCGTGGATGTCGTCGTCCTGGGAGCGGCGCCCCGCGGGGTGCAGGACGATGTCGTCGGACGCCGTCTCGGCGAGCCGGTCGAAGTCTTCGTAGATGTAGCGGAGAATCCGGCAGTTCTCCTCGTGCCCCAGCGCCTCGATACCACTGCCGACCGCCGTGCTGTTCGTGGTCATGCTACGGACTCCTCTGTGCCTGACGGTTCCGGGCGCCAGTTGGTGATCTTCTCGGCTGTCGCCTCGATCGAGTCCCATTCGGACTCGGACAGGCGTACGTCCTGCGCCGCGACGTTCTGCCGCAGGTGTGCGACGGAGGTGGTGCCGGGGATGAGCAGGATGTTCGGTGACCGGCGGAGCAGCCAGGCGAGGCACAACTGCGCGCTCGTGACGCCGAGCTGGGCCGCCACCTGTGCCAACTCGCTCGTGGGACCGACGAGATCGCCGTGCCCCAAGGGGAACCACGGGATGAAGGCGATCCCGCGCTCTCGCGTGATGTCGACCATGGCGTCGCTCTCGCGGTCCGCGATGTTGTACAGGCTCTCGACGGCGTGGATGTCGGTGATCGCGCACGCGGCGTCGAGCTGCTCGAGCGTGATGCCCGGCTGGCCGGACAACCCGATGTACCGGATCTTTCCCTGTTCGCGCAGGGTGGCCAGCTCCCCCAGCTGGTCGGCCAGGGGGACCACGGGGTCGATGCGGTGCAACTGGTAGAGGTCGATGCAGTCGAGCCCGAGGTTCCGCAGGCTCAGCTCGACCTGCTGCCGCAGGTAGGCGGGACGGCCGAGGCCGACGATGTAGGGCTTGGTGCCGGGGCCGTGTCCCCAGTCGTTCGGGCCCGACCGCAGCATTCCCCCCTTGGTGCAGATGGTCAGGTCGTCCGGGTAGGGGTGCAGGGCTTCGCGGATGATCTGTTCGTTGAAGGCGGGGCCGTACGAGTCCGCGGTGTCGATGAAGGTGACACCCAGCTCGTGCACGGCAGTCCGGAGCAGGGCCTTGGCCGCCTCCGGGTCCTCCGGAGGTCCCCACATGCCCGGCCCGGTGAGGTGCATGGCGCCATAACCCATGCGATGGACGACACGGTCGCCGATGGACCAGGTCATCGAGGGTGAAGTGGCTGCTGTTCCCGTGGTCATGGAATTCACCTGGCAATCGGTGCGGGACGGAAGGATGCGGTCTGTCCGGGGCCGTGGTGCGCCTGTGCCGTCGCCCCGCCGGTTCCTCCCCGCTCCGCCGGAGCCGTCCAGGTGCCCAGCGCGATCTCCGCGGTGATGCCGGGACCGAAGCCCGCGACCATGCCACGGCCGCCGTCCGGGATGCTCCCGTCGTCGAAGAAGCGCTGGAGCACGGCGAGTACGACGGCGGACGCGATGTTTCCGTAGTCCGACAGCACGCCCCTGCTGTGCCGGAAGGCGTCGGCCGGCACGCCGAGCAGATCCGACAGGTCGTCCAGGATGCGGGGCCCGCCGGCGTGGACGACGTAGAAGTCGAGAGAGGAGACGTCCCAGTCCTGCTCCTTGGCGAACCGGCTCAGGGCCGGGGCGATCATGGACATCGTCCCGGGCACCCGTCGGTCGAGCTGGAAGTGGAAGCCCGTGTCCTTGACCCGGTAGGAGATCCAGTCCTCGGTGTCGGGCACCAGGTAGGCGGAGTTCCGGCTCAGGGTCATTCCGGTGCCGCCCTCGCCGCGCACGACGGCAGCGGCGATCGCGTCACCGAACAGGCCGTTGGACAGGAGCGTCCCCACGTCGGAGTCCGTCGGCTGGTAGCACAGTGAACAGAACTCACTCGTCACGACGAGCACGTTGGCGTCGGGGTAGGCCAGGCAGAAATCGTGGGCCCGGTTCACGGCGGCGCCGCCGGCCGCACAGCCGAGCTGCGCCATCGGGATCTGGCGGACGTCACTGCGGAAACCGAGCTCGTTGATCATCCACGTCGTCATGGGCGGCATCGTGAAGCCCGTGCAGGAGACGTACACGATGGCATCGATGTCATTCCTGCCGAGGCCCGCGGAGCGCAGGGCCTCGTCCACGACTCCCGGCAGATTGCGCCGGGTCTCCCGCTGGTAGATCTCCGTGCGCGCCTCCACCCCGGGGTGCCGGAGTGTGGCATCGATCGGCTGGACGATATGCCGCTTTTGCACTCCGGTGTTCTCGATCATCCTGAGAACCGTGCGGAGTTTCTCGTGACTGCCGTGCAGTGTGCGGCACAGGTTCAGCGTTTCTTCCAGGCTGATCGTGTTCTCGGGTAACCAGAGCGCCGGCCTGCACAGGGTAGGAGCCATGAAGCTGCACCATTCGCTTTTTGGAACCGTGGGAAAGCGTTTCGGGCGAGAACAATAGTGATCCGGACGGGCACAACTGGACGCTGGGTTTTCCCAAGAGTGCCAGGAACCGGGTAAATAGCGGCTATATCGGCGGCCTTCTGTGCCCCGGTGTACAGGAAGAAGAAGTAGGGAAAGGCAAAGATAAAACCTCAGCGCCCGCTCATGCTAGGGTCCGCATCGTCCGGACTGTGCGACTGGCCTGAGCTGTACGGTCTCCCTGCCTTCACGGGCAGAAGCGAGAGCCGAGAAGCTGGGCCCAAGCCACATTTCCGTGGGGCCACTCAGCTGCTGAACGACAGTGGACAGCCAGGTTCGGCAATATGCAGTCGACGTCCAGCGCACGGTTCGGGCGCTGATGCACACTCCCGGGGAAAAGTCGTCATGAACAACCTTGAGCCTTCGGTCCCGACGTCCATAGGCGGTTATCCGATACTCGGCCGGCTCGGCGCGGGCGGCATGGGGCAGGTGTTCTTGTCCCGTACGGCTTCGGGTCGGCTGCTCGCGCTGAAGACGATCCGCGACGATCTCAGTTCCGATCCGGGATTCGAGGAGCGGTTCGCCCGCGAGATACGTAACAGCGACCGCGTCCGTTCCCCGTGGACCGTGACCGTCGTGGACTACAGTGCCCCGGGTCAGCGCCCGCAGTGGCTGGCCACCGAGTACGTGCCCGCGCCGTCGCTCGCCGACTGGGTCTCGGCCCATGGACCGCTGCCGCGGCCCGCGTTGCTCTCGCTCGCCGCCGAACTGTGCGGCGCCGTGCGGGCCGTGCACCAGGCCGGCCTCGCACACCGGGACATCAAGCCCGGGAACGTCCTGCTGGCACGCGACCGTCCACGGTTGATCGACTTCGGTGTCGCACGGGCCGCCGACGACAGCAGGCACACCCGGGTCGGTGTCTCCGTCGGCTCCCCCGGATTCCTCGCACCGGACCAGGCTGTCGGCGGCGTCGCCGCAGCACCCGCGGACATGTTCTCGCTGGCCGCCCTGCTGGTGTACGCCGCGACCGGGCGCAGCCCCTTCGCGCGTGCGGGGGAGGAGATCTCCGCGGCCTCGCTGCTGTACCGAGTGGTCCACGAGGAACCCGACCTCGCGGGCGTCGACCCTTCGCTGGTGCCGCTGCTGAGCGCGTGCCTGGCGAAGGACCCCGCCGAGCGCCCGACCGCGGACCGGCTGAGCGGATGGCTGGCGGAGACCGGCGGCCGGATCGGGTCCTGGCCCCAGGAATGCCCCACGGCTCTCGCCGGAAGTGTGAGCGACGCCGAGCACGCCGCACGCACCGTGGTCGACCTGGCCCACGACTCCGAGACGCTTCCCGCCGGTCAGGAACCGCTGCCAGGGGCAGCCGCCCCGGCCGAGCCCGGCAGGCGCCGTCGGGCCGCCTGGCTGCTGACCACGGCCGTCGCCGCGGCCGCGGTCGTGGCGGCCGTGGTGGCCGCCGTCCCCTTCGGTTCGCACCGTTCCGCGGCCGAGCCGCCCCCGTCCAAGCACGGGGGATCGTCCCGCTCCGCCGCCTCGGCGACCGCCAGTAGCACCGCGACCGCCAGTAGCCCCGCGACCGCCAGTAGCCCCGCGACCGCCGGCAGCACGGAGTCTGCCCCGGCCCCGGAGCCGCAGCCGGCGGGCGGGGCGCTCAAGACCGTACAGGCCACGTTCGAACTGGCGGCAGGAGAGTCGGTGGGGGCCGGGGCCAGGACTCTGGTCATGCAGAAGGACGGCAACCTGGTGATCTACGACCAGGACGGCAAGGCGCGCTGGGCTTCGCTGACCCGGGGCGACGGCAACTCCGCCCGCTTCCAGTCGGACGGCAACCTGGTCGTCTACAACAGCCAGGGGCAAGCGATCTGGGCATCGCTGACCGATGGCCACCAGGGGGCGGTCCTTGTGTTCCAGACCGACGGAAACGTTGTGATCAAGTCCGGTGACACGGTGTTCTGGGCGGCGGGGACGCAGGACTGACGCCGCAGCCCTCCACACCTGACGATTCGTCAACTACCTTGCTGGTCATGGACCTCAGGCAGCGCACGGTCGCCGAGCTGATCGCGGCGCGGTGGGGCGACCACCGGCCGGGGCTGTGGTGCGAGGAGCAGGTGCTGACCCACCACGCGGTCGCGGCCGGGGCGGCGGCCCGCGCGGCCCTCCTGGCCGACCTGCTGCCGCCGCGCGCCGAACCGCACATCGGCGTGCTGCTCGACAACACCCCGGAGTTCCCGCTGTGGCTCGGCGCGGCCGCCCTGGCCGGCGCGGCGGTCGCCGGGATCAACCCCACCCGCCGGGGCCCCGAGCTGGCCCGCGACATCCTGCACACCGAGTGCCCGGTCCTGGTCACCGAGCGCGCCCACCTGCCGCTCCTCGGCGGACTCGACCTTCCCGGGGTGCGCCTCCTGGTCACCGGCACCCCGGAGTACGACGCCCTGCTCGCCCCCTACGCCGGCGCCGTACCCGACCCGTCCCGCGCCACCCCGGCCCACCGGCTGCTCCTCTACTTCACCTCCGGCTCCACCGGCGCCCCCAAGGCGGCGATCTGCTCCCAGGGCCGGCTGGCCGCCGCGGGGGAGTCCCTCGCCGGACAGTTCGCGGTGCGCCCGGACGACGTGCACTACATCTGCATGCCGATGTTCCACGGCAACGCGGTGATCGCCGACTGGGCGCCCGCGCTGGCCGCGGGGGCCGGGGTGGCGCTCAGACGGCGGTTCTCGGCGTCGGGCTTCCTGGCGGACGTGCGCCGGTACCGGGCGACGTACTTCACCTATGTCGGCCGGGCGGTGCAGTACCTCCTGGCCACCGAGCCACGCCCCGACGACCGGGACAACCCGCTGCGCCTCGGCTTCGGCACGGAGGCCGGGGCGGTGGACGCGGCGGCCTTCCAGCGGCGGTTCGGGGTGCGGCTGGTGGAGGGGTACGGCTCCTCGGAGGGCGGGGCCGCGATCCAGTGGTCGCCGGGCACACCGTCCGGCGCGGTGGGGCGGGCGGCACCGGGCCTGGTCGTCCTCGACCCGGACACCCGCGAGGAGTGCCCGACGGCCGTCTTCGACGACGCCGGGCGGCTGCTGAACGGGGACACGGCCATAGGGGAGCTGGTCAACCGGGCCCCGAACCCCTTCGAGGGCTACTGGCGCAACCCCGAGGCGGAGGCCGAGCGGCGCGGATGGGGGTCCCCCCGGAGCGAAGCCGAGAGTGGGGGAGGCTGCTACTGGACCGGCGACCTCTTCTACCGGGACGCCGACGGCTACCTCTACTTCGCCGGGCGGGCCGACGACCGGCTCCGCGTGGACAGCGAGAACCTGGCGGCCGCGGTGATCGAGAACATCCTCGCCCGGTACGAGGGCGCGCGCGCCGTCGCCGTGTACGCGGTGCCGGACCCGGTGGCCGGGGACCAGGTGATGGCGACCCTGGCGGGGCACTTCGACCCCCTGGCCTTCGCCGGGTTCCTGCTCGCCCAGCCCGACCTGGGCACCAAGATGGCGCCCCGGTTCGTGCGGGTGGTGGAGCGGATGCCGGTGACCGCCACCAACAAGATCCGGCGGGCGGGCCTCAGACGGGAGGGCTTCCGGTGCGGCGATCCGGTGTGGTGGCGGCCGCCCGGCGAGGGCGCGTACCGCAGGCTGACGGAGGACGACATCGCCGGGCTGGTCCAGCGGTACCGGGAGCAGGGGCGGGAGGAGCTGCTGAACAGGTGAGCGGGAGACCCCGGCCGCGTGGAGCGTGGGGGGTGTGGGTGGCGGAGCCCCCACAACGCGCGGCGAGGCCGCGCAGACACGACGATGGCGACCTGTGTCCGCGCTTTCCGCGGACACAGGTCGCCATCGTCATCGTGCGCCGCCAGGGACTCGAACCCCGGACCCGCTGATTAAGAGTCAGCTGCTCTAACCAACTGAGCTAGCGGCGCATGACTCCCGCCTTCCGCTTTCCGCGGTCGGCGACGAAGAAAATACTACCCGGTCCCGAGGGGTGCTCGTGACCAGGTGGGCCGTGCTAGATCGCCAGCGACAGCAGTACCGGCGCCGCGTTCCGGTTGAGGGCGTCCGCGGCCTGGCGCAGCCGGTGGGCGTGCTCGACCGGGAGCGACAACGCGAGGCAGCCCACCGAGGCGCCCGCCGTGATCGGGACCGCCGCGCAGACCGTGCCGACCGCGTACTCCTGGAGGTCCAGGACGGGCACCGTCGGCGGCTGGGACTCCAGACGGGAGAGCAGCAGCTTGTCGCTGGTGATGGTGCGCGAGGTCAGGCGGGCCATCTTGTGGCGGGAGAGGTGGTCGCGCCGGGCGTTGTGGTCGAGCTGGGTGAGCAGGCTCTTGCCGACCGCGGTGGCGTGGGCGGAGTAGCGGAAGTCGACCCACTCGTTGACCGCGGGCGTGGCCGGGCTGTCCGCGTACTGGGTGACCTTGACCTCTCCGTCCAGGTACCGGCTGATGTAGACGGCCGCGCCGACCGAGTCGCGCAGCCGGTCGAGGGTGTGCTGCAGTTTCTCGCGCAGCGCACCCTCGCGGTCGTGGGCCGAGCAGAGGCGGGTGAGGGCCGCCCCGGTGACGTACGCCCCGTCGGCGACCTGCTCCACGTATCCCTCGCGGCGCAGCATGCGCAGCAGGGCGGTCAGGCGTTCGGGTCCCAGACGGGTGTGGCGGGCCAGTTCGGTGTCGGTCACCCCGGTGGTGTGGCGTGCCACGGTCTCCAGGACGCGCAGGGCGTCCTGGGCGGAGTGGTACGGGGCGGTCGGCTCGTGCTTCAGCGCCACGGTGTTCCCCCTGCGCTCGCTCTGTGGGCCGCGATCCGGACGGCGGATCCCTATCACGATAACCGGCAAGAGGTGCAGGGGGAGCGGTTGTTGCCGAGAAAGTGGCCCGCGTGTGGCCTCCCAACTGCGGCGCAGGCTCATTGGCATATGCCGCAGTCATGCTACGACGTCGGGACCTCGGGGGATGGTGCGTTCACTTGGTGTAGTCAGAGGACCGCGCTGAGAAATTCCCGGGTCCGGTCCCGTTCCGGGGCGTTGAACATCTGCTCCGGCGGCCCGGACTCGATGATCCGCCCGCCGTCGAACATCAGTACCTGGTCGGAGATGTCCCGGGCGAAGCCCATCTCGTGGGTCACACAGAGCATCGTGATGTCGGTGGACCTCGCGATGTCCCTGAGCACGTCGAGCACACCCGCGACCAGCTCCGGGTCGAGCGCGGAGGTCACCTCGTCCAGGAGCAGCACCTTGGGCCGCATCGCCAGCGCCCGGGCGATCGCGACCCGCTGCTGCTGACCGCCGGACAGCTGCGTCGGCCGGGCGTCGCGCTTGTCGGCCAGGCCCACCAGCTCCAGCAGCTCCTCGGCCCGCGCCTCCGCCTCGTCCTTGGACATGCCGAGCACGGTCACCGGGGCCTCGGTGATGTTGCGCAGCACGGTCATGTTCGGGAACAGGTTGAACTGCTGGAACACCATCCCGATCTTCTTGCGGATCTCCCGCACCTGCTTCTCGGACGCCGGGAAGAGCTGCTCCCCGTCGACGGTGATCGTGCCCGCGTCCGGCTTGGTCAGCGTCATCAGCAGCCGCAGGATCGTGGTCTTGCCGGATCCGGAGGGGCCGATCAGGGTGACGTGCTTGCCGGCGTCGACGGAGAAGTCCAGCTGGTCGAGCACGGTGTTCGTCCCGAACCGCTTGGTGATCCCGTCGAGCCGGATCAGCTCGCCCCCGTCCGCGGGCGGGTTGGCACGGGTGCCGGACTCCGGTTCTTTCATCAGGGGGGTGTCAGCGGACAAGGCGTCGCTCCAGGGTTCGCAGGAGAAGGGAGGCCAGATAGGAGATGAGGATGAAGGCCACGCCGATCACCGTGAGGGGCTCGGTGAACTGGAAGTGCTGCTGGGAGTAGAGCCGCGCCTGGCCGAGCATCTCCAGCACGGTGATCACCATCAGCATCGGCGTGTCCTTGAGCATCGAGATCACGTAGTTGCCGAGGGCGGGGACGACGCGGCGGATCGCCTGCGGCAGGATCACCGCCGTCCAGGTGTGCCGCCGGGGCAGGTTCAGTGCCGTCGCGGCCTCCCACTGGCCGACGGGCACCGCCTCGATGCCGGCCCGGTAGACCTGCATCGTGTAGGTCGAGTAGTGCAGGCCGATCGCGAAGACGCCGGTGGCCATCGCCGAGAACGTCAGTCCCCACTCGGGCAGCACGTAGAAGAGGAAGAACAGCTGCACCAGCAGCGGGGTGTTGCGGACGAACTCGGTGACGACCCCCACCGGCCAGCGCACCCAGCGGGTCGGCGTCCGCATGAGCAGCGTCCACACCAGACCCAGCGCGAAGGAGAGCAGCGAGCCGAGGACCAGCGCCTGGAGGGTGACCACCAGGCCGTCCCCGAAGCGCGGCATGAATCCGCTGACGGCACCAAAGTCCCACTTCATGCGGCACCTCCGCTCGCGGCTCCCACGCCGGCCGTCTGCGCGCGCTTGCGCTCACGCGCCGTCGTCTCCGTGTCCGGGCCCTTGCCGATCCCGGCCCTCAGCCGCTTCTCCAGGACCCGCATCAACCGGGTCAGCACGAAGGCGATCGCGAAGTAGATCAGCAGGACGTACGTGTAGATCTCCGCGCTCTGCTGGAGGGCCAGCCGCACCAGGTTGGCGCTGAAGGTCAGGTCGCCCATGCCCATGACGGACACCAGCGCGGTGCCCTTGAGCAGCTCGATCAGCAGGTTGCAGAACGACGGGATGGTCTCCGGCACCGCCTGCGGCAGCAGGATCAGCCGCAGCCGCTGCCAGGGCGTGAAGCTGAGCGCGATGCCGCCCTCCAGCTGGGCCGGGTCGACCGCGTTCAGCGCACCGCGCACGATCTCCGAGCCGTAGGCCCCGTAGGTGAGCCCGAGCGCCAGCGTGCCGGCCCACATGGGCACCAGCTGCCAGCCGAAGGCGATCGGCAGCACGAAGAACACCCAGAAGATCATCACCAGGGCCGAGGTGCCGCGGAACACCTCGGTGTAGAAGCCGGCGACGAACCGGACGATCCACAGCCGGTGGGTGCGCGCCAGGCCCACGGCGAAGGAGACGGCCGCGGCCAGCAGCGCGCTGAACACCAGGAGCTGGACCGTGGTCCAGACTCCCTCGAGTACGAGTTTCCAGAGCCCCGGGGTCATCCGCCGCACAGCTCCTTCGCGGTGAGATCGGTCATCTCGGCCTTGGTGAAGCCGAACGGCCGCAGGATGCGGAACAGCTCCCCGCTCTTCTTCAGCTTGCGCAGTTCGACGTTGAAGGCGTCCCGGAGCCTGGTCTCGGTCGGCCGGAACGCGAACGCGCCGCCGTCCACGTGCGGTTTGCCGTCGACGAGCGGCGCGAAGGGTTTGGTGGCCTCCGCCTTGGCCGATTTCTTCACCACCTCGCGGGTGGTGAGGGCGGTGCCGGCGAACACGTCGACGCGTCCGGCCTCCACCGCGTTCAGTCCGGCGACCTGGTCCGGGACGATCAGGATGTCGCTCTCCTTGTACCCCGCGTCCACGGCGTACTGGATCTCGGCGTATCCGGTTCCGGTGGCGAACTTCGCCTTCTTCGCCACGCAGTCCTTGTAGCTGTGCAGGCCCTTGGGGTTGCCCTTGCGCACGATGAAGGAGTCGAGCATCTGGTAGTCGGGGTCCGCGAAGATCACCTGCTTGCAGCGCTCGGGATTGACGTACATCCCGGCGGCCACGACGTCGAACTGCTGGGAGTTCAGGCCGGGGATGAGCGAGCCGAACTCCGTGGGCACGGGCTGCACCCGGTCCACCCCGAGCCGCTTGAAGATCACCCGCGCCAACTCCGGTGCCTCACCGGTCAGCCGCCCGTTCTTGTCGATGTACCCGAAGGGGATCTCGCCCGCGATGCCGAGGCGTACGACGCCCTGGCCACGGAGCCGGTCGAGCAGTTCGCCGCCGTTCGTGCCGGCCGCCGTCGCCACGCGTGTGCAGCCCGCCGCGCCCAGTGCGCCGGCCGCCGCGAGGCCCGCGAGCACCGAACGGCGGGTGTGTCTGCGTTCGTATCCGCTTGTGTGATCGTCATACCCGAGTGGTGGAGCCATGGCGGCGCGGCTACCCAGACGCAAGCCACTTATGCGCCACGGTTTTCACGCCCCTACGGCGGTACGACGCCCCGGCGGGGTACCCGTAACGCTTGCCGGAAGAACCGCAGGAGGGCAGGACATGACCGCACTCGGAATCCTCTACCCGGGGCACTTCGCCGAGGACGACTACCCGCGCATCGAGCAGCTCCTCGGCAGTGACGTCCGGGTGGACCTGGTCCACACCGAGACCGGGGAGGACAGCCACCGGCTGGACGCGCTGCGGGAGATGGGCTCGCCCGAGCGGCTCGCGAAAGGGGTGGAAGGGCTGCGTCTGTCGGGTGCGGAGGCGGTGGTGTGGGCGTCCACCAGCGGCAGCTTCGTCTCCGGCTGGAAGGGCGCCCACGAGCAGGTGCGCTCCCTCGCCCGGGTGGCGGGCATGCCGGCCTCCTCCACCTCCTTCGCCTTCGTGCACGCGGTGCGGGAGCTGGGGGCGCGCCGGGTGGCCGTCGCGGCGCCGTATCCGGAGGAGGTGGCGGGACTGTTCTCGGACTTTCTGCGGGCCGGCGGCGTGGAGGTGGCCGGGGTGCGGGCCGCCGGGGCCGTGACGGCGCAGGAGGTGGCGGGGTGGGGCGAGGCGGAGACGCTGGCGCTGGCCCGGGCGGCGGACGTCCCCGGAGCGGATGCGGTGGTGCTGCCGGACACCGCGCTGCACACCGCGGCTCACGTCCCGCTGCTCGAGGAGGCGCTCGGCAAGCCGGTGCTCACGGCCAACCAGGTGACGGTGTGGGAGGGGCTGCGGCTGGCCGACCGGCGGGTCAACGCGCCGGAGCTGGGGGCGCTGTTCACCCGGGAGCCGATCGTGCAGGCGTGACATCAGGTTGCCGGCCCCGGGGCTCCGCCCCAGACCCCGCCAGGGGCTGCGCCCCTGGACCCCGGGGTTTCCCACCCACCCGCCCATGACGGCCGACTGGAAGGTCCCCGCCCTGGGGCTCCGCCCCAGACCCCGGCGGGGCTGCGCCCAGACCCCGGCGGGGCTGCGCCCCAGCGCCCCGGCTCGTTCTCGTACCCCCTCCGGGAATAAGCGGAGACTCCCTCCTGTTAAAGCTCTCGCAGGCCACCGCCGAGTAAACAGGAGGCACCCACCGTGTCGGCAGACGAGATCCGGGGAACCGTGCGGGGGACCGCCCCCGTTCCCCTCTCCGTGCTGGATCTGGTGACCGTCGGTGCGGGGAGCACCGCCACCGACGCGCTGCGGACCAGCGTCGAGCTGTCGCGGCTCGCGGAGTCGCGGGGGTTCCACCGGTACTGGGTGGCCGAGCACCACTCGATGCCGGGGGTGGCCTCCTCCTCGCCGGCGGTGATCCTGGCCCACCTCGCCGCGCACACCGAGCGGATCCGGCTCGGGTCGGGCGGCGTGATGCTGCCCAACCACGCGCCCCTGGTCATCGCCGAGCAGTTCGGGACGCTGGAGGCCATGGCGCCGGGGCGGATCGACCTGGGGCTCGGGCGGGCGCCGGGCACCGACGGCGCGACCGCGGCCGCGCTGCGGCGGACGGACACGCCGAACGAGGGCGCGGACGACTTCCCGCAGCAGCTCGCCGAGCTCACCCGGTTCCTCGACGACGACTTCCCCGACGGGCATCCGTACCGGAGGATCCACGCGGTCCCCGGCCCGGTGCAGGCGACCTCGCCGGGCGGTGTCCAGTCACCGCACCGGCCGCCCGTCTGGCTCCTCGGGTCGTCCGGGTTCAGCGCCCGGCTCGCCGGTCTGCTCGGGCTGCCGTTCGCCTTCGCGCACCACTTCTCCGCGCACAACACCATCCCGGCCCTGGATCTGTACCGGGAGACCTTCCGGCCGTCCGCGGTGCTCGACGAGCCGTACGCCCTCATCGGGGTCTCCGCCCTCGCCGCGGACGACGAGAAGGAGGCACGCCGGCAGGTGCGCGCCACCGCGCTGAACATGGTGCGCCTGCGCACCGGGCGGCCCGGGCTCTTCCCCGGTCCGGAGGAGGCCGAGGCGCACGAGTTCAGTCCGATGGAGGAGGAGTTCGTCGCCTCCTGGGCCGGCAACATCGTGCACGGAACGGCCGACGAGGTGCGCACCGGGCTCGACGAACTGCACAAGCGCACCGGAGCCGACGAGTTGATGCTCACCTCGCACGCGCACCGAGGTGAGCTCCGGCTGCGGTCCTACGAACTCATCGCGGACGCCTACGGGTTGCCCACCGCGTAGGCCTGGGTGCCGCCCAGCAGCTCGGAGATACGATCCGGCGGCACCGGCCGGGAGTACAGCCACCCCTGGCCGGTGTCGCAGCCGATGCGCCGCAGCCGGGACGCCTGCGCGGAGGTCTCCACGCACTCGGCGGTGACCGTGAGGCCCAGGCGGTGGGCCAGCTGGACCATCGCCTCGACGATGACCTCGTCGGCCGGGTTCGGCGGGGTGGCGGTCGCGTCGCCCGACTCCTCGTACTGGAAGCCGCGCACGAAGGAGCCGTCCAGCTTGAGTCCCGACACCGGCAGACGGCTGAGATAGGCCAGGTTCGAGTAGCCGGTGCCGAAGTCGTCGATGGCGATGCCCACGCCCATGTCGCTGAGCGCCTTGAGGGCCTGCAGGGGGCGCCCCGCCGAGCCCATCACCGCCGACTCGGTGAGCTCCAGCTGCAGCAGGTGCGGGGGGAGGCCCGTCTCCGCGAGGACCTCCGCCACGTCCGCCACCAGGTCGGAGTCCCAGACCTGGCGGACGGCCACGTTGACGCTCACGAAGATCGGCGGCTCGTCGGGATGGTCCAGCTGCCAGCGGCGGGCCTGGCGGCAGGCGGTCGCCAGGGCCCAGCGGCCGAGCGGAACGATCGAGCCGTCCTCCTCGGCCAGTCCGATGAACCGATTCGGCGTCAGCATCCCGAACTGCGGGTGGTTCCAGCGGACCAGGGCCTCGACGCCGCGCAGCCGCCCGTCCTCCATCGCCACCAGCGGCTGGTACTCCAGCACGAACTCGCCCCGGTCGATGGCGTGGCGGAGCGTGGACGACAGGGCCTGGCGGGTCATGCGGTGCGCGTTGCGCTCCGGGTCGAACAGGGTCCAGCGGGCCTTGCCGTCGGCCTTCGCCCAGTACAGGGTCGTGTCGGCGGCCTGCATCAGGCCGGTCGCGGTGGTGCCGGCCGCGTGGCGTTCGACGACGCCGATCGACGCGGACAACGACAGCCGGCGGCCCGCGAGATCGAAGGGTTCCTGGATGGCCTCCAACGCCGACTCGGCGAGTTCGGCGAGCTGTTCCGTCCCCGTGGAGTCCTCCACGAGGAGCGCGAACTCGTCACCGCCGAGCCGTGCCACCAGGGGCGTGCCGGAGCGGGTGTGCCCGGCCTCGTCGGCCACCCGGGTCAGCCGCTCGGCGACGGCGGCCAGCAGACGGTCGCCGACGCGGTGGCCGAGGGTGTCGTTGACCGCCTTGAAGCCGTCCAGATCCAGATAGCACAGCCCGATCCGCCCGGTGCCGCTCTGCTCGTACGACTCCGCCTCCAGCGCCGCGGACAGACGCTCGAAGAACAGGGTGCGGTTGGGCAGCCGGGTCACCGGGTCGTGCATCTGCAAGTGCCTGAGCCGGGCCTGGAGCTCGCGGCGGGCGCTGATGTCGGCGACCGAGAGCAGGACGCCCCGCTCGGCGTCCGCGAGGGGGGCGACGGTGACCTGCACCCACAGCGAATGGCCGTCGGGGTGCTTGAGCGGGCGGGTGCAGCGCAGTCTGGTCTGCCGGCCGTGCAGCACCTCGCGGTAGGCGTGCCGGATACGGGTGTCGGAGTCCAGGTCCACCAGGTCGGCGGCGACCCGCCCGGGCAGCGCGGCCGGATCGGTGCCGAGCAGGGCGCAGAAGGCCGGGTTGGCGTCGGCGACCAGGCCGTCGCCGTCGACGACCGCCATCGCGAGCGGAGCGGTCGCGAAGACGGAGCGGTAGGCGTGCGGCGGGGGGTCGGGAGGGCGGCTGACGGCCCCGGTGTGGGTCCCCGCACGGGGAGACGCCGAATTGTCACCCTCTGTGACGGCTGACCGGTCGAGGTCTGCCGCGGGCGTCGGCCCTTCGGACGTTCCGCTCACCGCTCGCTCCCGCAGTGCACTCGATCGCTGTCCGCGCAGGAAAGTGTGCCGATCATAGAGGCTGGCCCGGGGGCCTTCCAGTCGCTGTCCAGTCTCCCGGAGCGACCGGCAGCTCCGACAGATCGTTTCTGCCCGTCCCTGTGCGGGTTCTCGGGCCCTCTGACCGGTTGTGACGTTCCGTGAGTGATTCGGGGTGTCGGCCATTCGTGGCACTTCCTCGACCCTCACCCTTCTGGTGCAGGCAAACAGGGCGTAGCACCACAAACATGCACAAGCTGGGTGCGGTGTCCCGTGAACCGCACCCGGAGGTCCCCGTGCCGCGTCAGCTGCCCCTCAAGCGGCTTTCCCGCGAGGCGCTTGCGAGGCTCGGCCGGGCCGGCGCCCGGCCCCGGCTTCGCAGCACCGCCGCCGTGTGCACCACCATGTCGGCGCTCGCCGCGACCTCGATCCTCAGCGTCCCCTCGGTCGCCGAGCCGTTCACCACGGCGCCGTGCGCCCTGAAGAGGACCGACGCGCACCACTCGGAGGGTGTGGACACCTGGAACACCGCCTACACCCGCCCCTCCCACCCGCTCGAAGCGGTCCTGGTGTTCCTGTCCTTCCCGGACTCCACCCCCCGCACCACACCCGCCGAGCTGACCGCCGACCACTTCCCGGCCACCAGCCGGTTCTTCGAACGCGCCTCCTACGGCCGGTTCACCCTTCATCCGCATCCGCTCCGGCGCTGGCTGCGCATGCCGCGGCCGTCGACGTCGTACGCCATAAAGCGGGACTGGGATCCGGAACGCAGGGCCGCCTACCTGCGGGACGCGTTCGCCGTGGCCGATCCCGCGGTGGACTTCTCGCGCTACGACGTCGTGTACTTCGTCGCCGACCCGGACGCGCCCGGCGTGGACTCGGACGCGACGAAGGTGGTCAACCTGAACACGCCGCTGCACGTCGACGGCACGGACGTCCGGCGGGTGGTCACGGTCTTCGAGCAGCATCCGCCGGACCGCCTGGTGCTGGCGCACGAGACCGGGCACGTCTTCGACCTGCCGGACCTGTACCACCGACCGGTGGACGGCAAGGGGGACTGGGACACGTACGTCGGGGACTGGGACCTGATGGGCAGCCAGTTCGGACTCGCCCCCGATCTCTTCGCCTGGCACAAGTGGAGGCTGGGCTGGCTGGGGCCGCGCCAGGTGGTGTGCGTGCGGGGCCGCGGGTCCACCCGGCTGACCCTGGAACCCCTGGCCGCGGGCCCGGGCACCACCGTCACGGATGCCTCGGGTGCGCCCGCCTTCGGGCTCGGCGACGGCGTGAAACTTGCCCTCGTGCGCACCGGCCCCGAGTCCGTACTGGCCTTCGAGGCGCGTGAGCCGGCCGGGAGCGACGCCGCGGCCTGCCGGCCGGGCGTGCTGGTGTACCGGGTGCGCGGCGGGGCGCAGTCCGGCGACGGGCCGATCCAGGTGGTCGACGCCCACCCGCGCACCGAGGCCTGCTGGGAGAACTCCGTGTACCCGCCCCTGGCCGACGCGCCGGTCGCCCTCGGCGAGAGCTTCACGGTGCCGGGCGACCGCGTGCGGGTGGAGGTGGAGGACCGCACCCCGTCCGGCGCGTGGACGGTGAAGATCACACCGGGGCCGGGGGGAGCGGGCTGACCGCGTAAGGGGCGGTTGTGGACCGGCCTCACGGGGGGTGGGCGACGGAGCCCCCCACAACGCGCGGCGAAGCCGTGCAAACACGACGATGGCGAGGCGTGACCGCGTTTTTTTGCGGTCGTGCCTCGCCATCGTCATCGTGCGCCGCCAGGGACTCGAACCCCGGACCCGCTGATTAAGAGTCAGCTGCTCTAACCAACTGAGCTAGCGGCGCCTGCTGACGTCGTAGACCTTAGCATCCTGCTCGGCGGGAGGAAAAATCGATATCCGCACCGCCGCACGGGCCGCCCGGACGGCCGCCCACACCACCACCTCCGGGCCCGGCAGCCAGGGATGCCGGGTGTCGGGGGCCACCAGCCACCGCGCACCACCCGGAGCGGGACAGTCACCCTCGGTGAGTGCCGGAACGGTCACGGCGTCCCCCTTGCCGTGGCAGAGCAGGGGCGGAACGGCCCAGCCCCACTCCTCCCAGGCCAGCAGGGAGGGCAGTCGCTGCGCCGTACCGGGCGTGGCGAACAACAGCATCCGGCCCCGATACACCGCCACCGGCCCGGAGCCCGGCCCCTCGCCCCAGAGCCGGTCCAGCATCCGCCGTCCGAAGATCGCCGGTGCGCTCACCACGTCGAAGGTGTGCCCGCAGGGCAGCACCGCGTGTGCCGAGCCGCTTCGCGGATATGCCCCCGTGCCGGACAGCCATTCGGCGCCGTCGGGGGTGACCCTGGTGACACCGGTGACCCCGGCGTTCCCGGCCAAGCCGTTCCGTGTGCTGCTCATACCGACTACCTCTACCGTCGGTGAGCGACCCGTTCCCCTGGGTTGCGGGAAACGGGTGCACGACGGGAGGGGAAGGAGTATCTTGCCCGCCTGGCATATGCCGGATAACAGACCCGGGACGGTCACACCGGGTCCGCCGACCCCTGTCCCTCACCGACCGCGCCCCGCATCAGGTCGCGCCCGAACTCCACCATCTTCTTGGCGTAGTCCTCGGTCCACTCCGCCCGCTCGGCGATGTCCGCCGCCGTCAGCCGGTCGAACCGCCGGGGATCGGCCAGCTGGGCCGCCGCGATGGCCTGGAACTCCACCGCCCGGTCGGTCGCCGCACGGAACGCCTGCGTCAGCTCCGTCGCCCGCGCCAGCAGCGCCCGCGGATCCTCGATCGACTCCAGGTTGAAGAAGTGCTCGGGATCGGCGACGGCCTCGGCGGGCTCGAAGAGCAGGGGCGCGGGGCGTAGCCGCGGTTCCTGCCGACGCGGCGTGGGCTCCGCCATGTCTTTTTCCTCCTAGTACGGGTTCGATGGGGCGCCGCCCTCCGGGTGGGCCACCCTCCATTGTCCCGCCTCCGCGCAAGACGGCGCCGAACGTTGGCGCAACACGGTCGGGCCGTCCGGTGTTCCGCAGGGTCCGCCGGGGCCGCGGTCACCCGGAGGTCCGCCGCCGCCCGGCCCGCTTCGTGCCGCGCCTGGGAACCATGAACGCGGCGACCGTGATCCCGACGCCGCAGACCAGCGGAACCATCCCGCGAACCCGGCTGTGCGCCAGGTCGGCAGCGCCTGTGGGCAGCAGCAGCGCCGCGCAGCTCGCCGCCACGAGCAATGAGGCCGACGTCACTCGTCCAGCCCGGCTGCTCATGGCCACCAGGGTGCCCGAGGGCTCGCGCACGAAACCGCCGACGGCGCCGGAGCTGGCTCGCCTGTAGGGCCGGCCGGCTGCCGGGCCGGCCGGCTGCCGGGGAGAGAGGCAGGGCCGGAGGGTCAGGGACGCCAGCTCACCCGGTGTTCCGCCAGATGCGCCAGCACCGCGTGGTTCGCCTCCCAGCCGTCGGGGAACTTCACCACCGTCCCGAGCTGGACCGGCTCGGTGGACGGGTAGTCGTCCAGCAGCTCGCCCACTCCCGCCCGGCACACCACGATGCACGCCTGACGGTGCCGGGAGGCGAGCACGCACAGCCGGCCCGTCTCCAGATGGAAGGCGGTGGCGTCGGGGCGGCCGGACAGCGGATGCAGGACGACCGTGACGTCGAACTCCCGGCCCTGCAGCCGGTTCGCCGTGTCCACGGTCACGTCGGCCACGCCCAGCTCGGCCAGCGCCGCCCGTACCGCCGCCGCCTGGTCACGGTGGGCGGTGCCGACCGCGATCCGGTCCGCGGTGAGCGGTGCCGGGTCCGGCGAACGCTCCAAGGTCGCCGCGCCGCCCCGGTCCAGCAGCCGCCGGACCACCGTGGCCACCGCCCGTACCGCCTCCGGATCCGTCCTCGGCGTGTGCCGCGCGGGCAGCTCCAGCAGCCCCCAGCCCGCGGCCGCCGCCTCGTCGATCACCCGGTCGGGGCCGGAGCCGTCCGAGGGGACGGCGAAGACCAGGCGGCGGTCACCGTGGTCCGTGCCGCTGCGGAACGGGGTGTACGGGTAGAACGCGTCCGAGACCAGGGGCGCCGCCGACGCCGGGAGCCGCCACGACACCGGCAGCCGGTGCTGCGGCAGCTCGGGGTTGTGCGCGAGCAGCGTCGTCACGGCCGAGGCGGACGGGTCGTAGGACAGGCCCGCCCACTGCTCGCTGCCGACGATCGCGAACGGGTCCAGCTGGCCCGGGTCACCCACGAACAGCGCCCGTTCGAACAGTCCGGCCACGGCGAGCAGCGCGTCCGAACGCATCTGGTACGCCTCGTCGACGATGGCGTGCCGCCACGGCTCGTCCACCTTCACGTGCGCCCACTTGGCGGCGGTGGAGAGCACCACCGGGACCCCGGCCAGGTCGGCCGCCTTCGCGGACTTCCGGACGTGCGGCAGGTCGTCCAGCGCCTTGTCGTACGGATCGGTGTCGCTGCTGTGCAGACGGCCGACGGGCAGTTCGGGGTTCTTCTCGGCGAGCCGGAGCACCAGGTCGTCGACCTGGGCGTTGGTCTGCGCGACCACCATCAGCGGACGCCCGGCGTCGGCGAGTTCCAGGGCCGCGCGGACGACGAGGGTCGACTTGCCGGCGCCCGGCGGGGAGTCGACGACCACGCCCCGGTGGGCGCCGTGCACGGTGTCGCGGAGGATCGCGTCGGTGGCCCGCGCCGCCGCGGCCCCGGGGTCGAACACGGCCTCGGCGCTCACAGCACGTCCTCCTCGGTGACGGAATCGGCGGGCTCCGGCACGGCCGCCGCCTCACCCGGCGGCCCGCCGTGCGTCCACGGGGTCTCCTCCGGGTCGGGCAACTTCGCCCCGCCGCGCTGCTCGTGCTCGAACAGGGTGAAGCAGATCCGGTCGCCCTTCTCCGGCACCGACCCGGCCTCGGGCTCCTTGCCGCGACCCATCTTGTCCACGATCCGCAGGACGACCAGCCCCTCGCCCTCGGCCCCGGCGAACCCGACGAACTCAGCGGCCTGCGGCTTCCCGCCCAGCGAGCGGTACACCTTCGCCCGCTCCCCGAGGTGCGGCCGGTCGTCCGTCCGTACGGTCACCAGCGGACGCGGGCTGGGCCGCTTGCCCTCGCTGTACGCCATGACGACGTCCGTGACCTCCCCCGTGAACGCCTCCCCGGCCAGCCGCCGCCCCGCCATCACCAGCGGGTCGTCGAGCGCCTCCTGCGCCTCCAGCCGGGCCTGTTCCCGCTCGCGCGTGGCCAGCTTGTTCGCGGCCGTCACCGCGTCGTCGCGGCGCGGCTGCGGCGGCTCCCCGGCGAGCACCCGGTCGCGGTGGCCGGTGAACGACCAGCGGTCGCGGGTCCACCGCTCCTCGACGTGCGCCCCCTCGGGCAGTCCGCGCAGCAGGTCGACACCGCGCCACACCGACTCCCAGGTGGGCCGGACCCGGCTCTCCACCAGGTCGCGGATCTCCCGCTCGGCCGCTGAGAGCGCGCCGAGCCGGTCGTCCGCCTGCAGTCCGTCCTCGGCGGCGGCGAGGGCCGTACGGGCACGGTCGTAGCGCTCCAGGGCGGGTGCGAGCAGCTTGTTGTCGAACGCCGGGTCGGTGGCCGGACCCGCCGGCGGGCACAGCAACTGGCCGTCGGCGTCCCGCGCCAGCTCCGCCCGCAGCGCCTCCTCGGCGCCCGTGCTCCCCCGCGGGGGGTCGATCCAGGCGAGCAGCGCACCCAGGTGCTGGTCCTCCAGGCTGGACTGCCCGGTCGCCCAGTGCCGTGACAGCACGTCCGTCAGCGCCAGCAGCAGCGAGGAGCCGGGCACCCGGGCCCGCTCCCCGAAGTGCGTCAGCCACCGCCCGAGCAACGGCACCCGGGGCGGCGCCGGGTAGGGCGCCTCAGGGTCCTGCTCCGTCGTGCGCCGGAACCGCATGGAGCGCCCGAGCAGCCGGACGAACTCCACGCCCGCGCGGCTCGGCACGATCAACTGCGGGGCATCCGCGCACAGGTCGACCTCGACCTTGACCCGCTTGCCGGTCTCCGGGTCGGTCTCGGTGCGCTCGGCGGGCTCGACGACGTCCGCGTACGAGTCGACGTACGGCAGGACGATGTCCGCCAGTTCGGCGAGGAACGCGAAGCGCAGGTCACGGTCGCGCGGCTGCGGTACGACCAGCAGGCGCGGCGCGTCCCGGTCGGTGCCGACCAGCGCACCGAGCGGGGCACCGGCCTCACCGGCGGTGGTGAGCGGCACGAACACCAGCGGACGGTCGGACAGATGCCGGTGCCGGACGGTCGCGGTGGGCCGGGCGCGGCCGGAGCTGACGGCCTCGAGCCGGGCGAGGGTGGCGATCAGGGACACCCGGCCACCTCCCGGCCGGCCAGCGCCTCCGCCCGCAGGGCCGCCGCCCTGCGCAACGCCGCCACCGCGGGATCCTCCGGGTCGCCGAGCTCGCCGCGGGCCGCCGCCAGCACGTCGTCCACCGTCGCCAGCCCGCCCAGTTCCGCGCGGACCGGGCGGCCCAGCGTGGTCACCGCGCCGGCCGCGCGGGAGCGTCCCCGGCAGTGGAAGGCCAGCTCGCACGCGGCCAGGCACTCGGGCGCGTACGTCGCCGGGACCGACTCCACCGCCGCCGCCAACTCCTCGGCCGGCAGGCCCGGGGCGAAGCAGGTGCCCTCGGGGAGGTCGTCGGCGATGTCCTCGATACGGGTGAGCCGGGCCAGCTGGCGGGCGGTGACCGCGCGCTGCTTGCGGACGTCCACGGCCGAGGCGGTGGCCAGGTTGGAGAAGTCCTTGGGGCAGACCAGCAGGACGCGGTGGCGCACCCGCGGGGCGGGGGTGAGGCGCGCGGCGACCTCCTCCAGGGCGAGCACGTACACCGCCGCCTGCCGCGCGGCCGCGCCCACCTTCGCCGGGTCCGCGGAACCGTCCAGCAGCGGGAAGGACTTGATCTCCACGACCGTCCAGCTGCCGTCCGGGTGCACCACCACCGCGTCCGGCTCCAGGAACGCCGGGGAACCCGCGACGTCCAGCGCCAGCATCGGATGGTCGAGCAGGGTCCAGCCGCCCGCCTCCACGGCCTCCCGCAGCGCCAGCGCCGTACGCGCCGTACGCCCCGCCGGGCCGGGCGCGGACAGATCCGGGACATGCGTCCGCTGCGGCGGCTCGGCGCCCGGGTCCAGCCTGGCGTGCACCAGGCGCAGCAGCTCCGCGCCGCCGTCGGCCTTCACCCGTGCCTCGAACGCGTTGCCCCGGGTCAGGGCGAACTGCGACTGCCCGAAGACGGACGGGCTGCCCAGCGCGCTCGCCACGGCCGCCTTGTCGACACCCGCGCCGTCCAGGATCGCCCGCCGTCTGCATCCCGGGTTGGCGGCGAGCGCCGCGAGGGCGCGCGCGTCCAGTGCCTTGGCCGGTACGTCGGGGCCGCGCAGCTCAGCGAGCCGGTGCCGGAGCGCCGTCCCCCGCGTCGGTGGGGACGGCGTCCGGTTCGGCTCCGGATTCGAGCCGTGGCTTCCGCTGCCGTGGAATTCGCTCACCCGCGGAAGTCTGGCATCCGCCACTGACAATCGGGGCGGGTGTGCCCTCCGAGCCCGCCGTGACCACAGAGGTGCCCGGCACCAGCCGTGCCCGCAGCAGGTCCACGCCACGCGTCACGTACGGGGTCAGCAGCAGTCCGGCACCCATCACGGCCGCGCCCGCCACCGCGTCCAGGAAGTAGTGGTTGGCGGTGCCCATCACCACGATCGCGGTCAGCAGCGGATAGGCGACGGCGGCGGTCCTGGCGGCCCGTGTGCGGCCGTACCGCCACAGCATCACTCCGCACCACAGCGCCCAGCCCACGTGCAGGCTCGGCATGGCCGCGTACTGGTTCGTCATGCCGCCCATGCCCCGCGGAGCGCTGGCCTCGGCACCCCACCAGCCGTACGAGCTGTACTCGGCCATCGTGTCCACGAAGCCGTAGCTCGCCGTCAGGAGGCGGGGCGGGCAGGTGGGCAGCAGGGTGAAGCCGATCAGTCCTATGAACGTGGACGTCCACAACCAGGTGCGGGCCGCCCGGTAGATGTCCTTGCGGGAGCGGAACAGCCACACCATGATCGCGGGCGTGACCACGTAGTGCAGTGACGCGTACCAGAAGTCGGCCGGGACGCCGAGCCACGGCTCACGGGTGAACAGGCGGTTCAGCGGATGCTCGGCGTTGAGGTGCAGCGCCTTCTCGAAGCGCAGGATCGCCAGGCCGTGGTCGACGGCGCCGGAGACGTCGGTCCGCGCGATCAGCCGGCCGGCCGTGTAGCAGGCGTACACCAGCAGGATCAGCGGAACTTCGGTCCACCACCGCAGCCGGGTCCGCGGGGACACCTCGGTTCCCGGTGTCTCGGTCTGCGGCATCCGATCGCCCTCCCCCTTCTGGTCCGCGGCGCCCTTCGGGCCGGGCGTGCCACTCTACGGCGTATCGCTTCCGGCTAGGGCGGCGCTCCAGCCGTGATAGACGCCGAGCTCGCCCACCGGGTTGCCCGGAAACAGCGTGCGCGATGATGGAGGGGCCACGCATCGGGTTTCTCCCCGAGTGCTCCCCCATATCTCCCGGAAAGGTCCCCCATGGCTCCGCGCATCCTGCTGGCCCGGCACGGACAGACGGCCTGGTCGCTGTCCGGCAAGCACACCGGCAGGACCGACGTGCCCCTCCTGGACGAGGGACGCGACGGCGCCAAACTGCTCGGCGAACGCCTCCACCGCGCGCCCTTCGACGGCCTGGCCGACGTCGAGGTGCGCACCAGCCCGCTGGCACGCGCGCGCGAGACGTGCGAACTCGCCGGGTTCGGTGAGCGGGCGGCCACCTGGGACGCGCTGCTGGAGTGGGACTACGGCGCCTACGAGGGCATGACCCCCGAGGACATACAGGCCGTTCGCCCCGGTTGGCTGATCTGGCGGGACGGTGTCCCCGAGGGGGAGACGCTCGCCGAGGTGACGGCCCGTGCGGACGAGGTGGTGTCCTGGGCGCGGGCCGCGGAGCGGGACGTACTCGTGTTCGCCCACGGCCACATCCTGCGGTCCGTGGGCGCCCGGTGGCTGGGCCTGCCGCTGGACTTCGCCGCGCGGATCCGCCTCAACCCGACGTCGCTGTCCGTCCTCGGCTGGGCATACGGGGAACCGGCGATCGAGAGCTGGAACGACCTGGGGCACCTGCCCGGTTGACGTCCCACGCGCGCGGGGCGGTCACACCGTGCGCGGCAGTGTCGCGTGCCGGTCCAGGAACCGCGACACCCCGGAGTCACGCCGGTGCGGCAGCAGCACCCGCGCGGTCCCCGCGAGCATCGTCTGGATCCGCGACGACTGCACCTGGTCCAGCAGGTCCAGCACCCGCATCCCGGCCGACGCCGCCTCGTCCGGCCGGCCCCCGCGCGCGAGGTCGTCCGCGAGCTCGGCCGTGTACAGCGCGATGTTCCGCGTGAAGTGGGGGTCCTGCAGCTGAGCCGCCCGCCGCGCGTGCCGGGCCGCCCGCGTCCAGTCGCCCAGCGTCGACCAGCACTGCGCCTCCAGTCCCTCCAGCTCGGCCTCGCCGTAGAAGCTCATCCACTCGGGATCGGCGTCCGAACGGCCCCGGTCGTACAGGGCCTGCGCCCGGGCGAGCGCCTGTGCGCAGCCGGTGCGGTCGGCGAGCCCGGCCCAGCCGCCCGCCTCGCGCAGCGCGAGCAGCGACATCAGGCGCGCCGATCCCAGCGTCCGCCCCACCCGCTGCGCGGCCTGCGCCGCCCGGACCGCCTCGCGGGGCCGTCCCGTGTCCCGGGCGAGGAAGGCCGTGTTGCAGAACGCGTGCGCCTCCAGGGCCGGGTCCCCGGTCATGCGGGCGGTCGCCAGCGCCTCCGCGTAGTGCGAGCGGGCGTCGTCGAAGCGGCCGGAGTCGTGGGCCAGCCAGCCCACCGAGATGGCGAGTTCCCCGGCGCCCGAGTGCAGCCGGTCGGCGGTCGTCTGCCGCGTCGCGCCGGCGTCGAGCAGCTCGTACGCGGCGCGCAGCGGAGCCGCCGCGCGCCGGTAGAGCCCGTCCGCGCCGTGCCGGTCGTCGAGCAGCCGGATGCGGCGGACGGCCTCCTCGAGGGCGGCCGCCTCCGAGGACCCGGCGCGGCGCACCGGCCGGCCCGCCGCCGCGGCCTCGATGGTGAACCCCAGGGGGCCCAGCGTGGCGGCGGCCACGGTGGCGCCCCCGCCCGTCATGAATGCGCGACGCAGCACGTCGCTCTCCTCGTGGATCTCGTGGTTCTCGTGCGTGTCGTACGGGTCCTGCGTGTCATACGGCTCGGACGCCGCCTGCGTCTCATGTGCGGCGAACGCCGGATGCGGTGTGCGTGAGAGGAGCGTTTCCCCTGCCGGGCGTGCCCCGCGTCCGCGTACCGACGAGCGGGGCGCGAAGCCCAGGTCGGCGAGCGTGCGGCCGGGGAACATGTGCAGGAACACCCGTTCGTACGCGTAGTTCGGGCAGCGGATCTCGCCCGCCTCGACCCGGCCGATGTAGCGCGCGTCACAGCTCACCCGCTCGCCGATCTCACGGGCGGCCCGCCGTACCAGTGCGGCGAACTCGGCCGGTGAGTGCCGGCCGCGCAGCTTCCGGAAGGTGAGGTTCGGCCGTGGTGGCCGCTCGTGCTGCGACGAGGTCACGGTTGACGACGCCATGGCCGGGTCCTCTCGTGCGAACCGTCGAACCATGCCGGATCGGGTGCGAGTTGTCCGAGTGACGCCCCGGTTCCGGCGGGCAAGAACGTACCTGCTGTGTCGGACCCGACACGCTGTGTTTGGCTACAAACCGGATATCTCATACACGATCTGCCATGAAGTGCCATCCTTTGCGGCCAACTTGTGCCGTAGCCGTTGACGCCGTGCCGCGTTGGACAGGGCGGACCTGTAAGAGGGCTGCGTGGTGGAGGCCGGGATGACCAGCCGGAGCAACGATCCTTGTGCGCCGTCGCCGACCGCGTGCGACGTGGTGACCGTGCCGACCCGGCACGGTCTGGAGGCGGTCGACATCCTGCGGCGGGGTGCGGCCGGCGACGCCGTGGGACCCGTACTGCTCGACGACGGGTGCGACACGCTCGGTTTCCTGGTTCCGCCGGGCACCGCGGCCGGGTGGGACGTACCCGGCAGCATCTGCACGGAGACCGACGGGCGCGGTCTGAGTTTCCCCCCGCAGCCCTCGGCCGAGGGCTCGGACTGGCTGGTGCCGCCGGGGGAGGCCGACCCCGCCACGGATCCCGCGGTGCTCAGACGGGCCCTGGGGGAGGCGGCGCGGCTGCTCAGGGCGGCGGACGACTGCCGCTGAGCGGCACCCCGGGCGGGGCCTGCGAAAATGGCCCCATGGGCAAGTCCAGGAATCCCCGGCGCAGACAGGCCGGTGCCGAAGCGGTCGTCGAGGACGTCGACGGCGGCCTCGCCGAGCTGACACCCGACCGGGACCGCCGGCGGGCCTGGACCCTGCTGATCGACGGGGCCCCGCAGTCGCACGTCGACCTCGACGACCCGGCGTACCTCTCCTTCGAGTACCAGCGGCGGCTGGGACACGTCGTCGACCTCGTCGCACCGCCCGGCAGACCGGTGCGCGCCGTGCATCTCGGCGGCGGCGCGTTCACCCTGGCCCGCTATGTGGCCGCCACCCGCCCCCGCTCCACCCAGCAGGTCGTCGAGCGGGACGCGCAACTCGTCGAACTGGTCCGGCGTGAGCTGCCCCTGGATCCCGGCGCCCGGATCCGGGTGCGGTCGACGGACGCCCGTGAAGGTCTGGCCAAGGTGCCGGACGGCTGGGCCGACCTGGTCGTCGCCGACGTGTTCAGCGGCGCCCGGACCCCCGCCCACCTCACCTCCACCGAGTTCCTCGACGAGGTCCGCAGGACCCTGACCCCCGGCGGGATCTACGCCGCCAACCTCGCCGACGGTCCGCCGCTGGCCCATCTGCGGGGCCAGATCGCCACCGCCGCCGCACGCTTTTCCGAACTCGCGCTGGTCGCCGATCCGGCCGTGCTGCGCGGCAAGCGGTTCGGCAACGCGGTCCTGGTCGCCGCCGACCGCCCGCTCCCGGTCGCCGAACTGACCCGCCGCGCCGCCTCCGACCCGCACCCCGGGCGGGTCGAGCACGGCCACGCGCTCCTCGCCTTCACCGGAGGGGCCGTACCGGTCACGGACGGGGCGGCGGTGGCCTCACCGGCCCCGCCGCCCTCGGTCTTCCACTGATGACGCCATTGATGACGCCACGGATGACGACTGATGGTGATCGGTCAGAAGTCCAAGCCCCGTGACAGCAACGGAAGGTGGCGCTCGTACAGCGCCGCCAGGTCCTCCCGGCCGTCGCCCTCCACCCAGTGCCGTACGAGGGTGGTGAAGACGGCGATGATCGCCGCCGCCGCGCACCTGACCTCCAGGTCGGACGTGTCGCGCCCGGCGCGCTCGGCGATGATCTCGGCGATGGCCCGCTCGCTGCGCTCCTGTTCCGCGACGGTGCGGGCGCGGATGGCCGGGTCGGTGAAGGAGATCCGGGTCCGCAGCAGAAGGTCGTCGCGGTCCTGCTGGATCATCTCCCCGACGGGGCCCTTCAGGGAGTTGAGCACCGCCTCGACGATGGGCTCGTCGGCGGGGCGGGAGCGCAGGGCGGCGGCGAGGGCCGGGTCGTACTCGTCCTGGAGGACCACGTCCTCCTTGGTGGGGAAGTACCGGAAGAAGGTGCTGGGCGAGACCTCCGCCGCCTCCGCGATCTGGTCGACCGTGGTGGCCTCGTACCCGTGCTCGGCGAAGAGGCGGTAGGCCTCCCGGCGGATGCGCTCGCGGGTCTGCTGCTTCTTGCGCTCGCGCAGGCCGAGGGGTGCGGCGGAGGTCTCGTGCATCGTCATGCGACCGATTCTGCGGGCTGGGCGGCGGACCGGGCCACCGTCCGGGAGCAGGGGGCGGTGCCGGGCAGGAAGACGGCCGCCAGGACGGCACCCAGCAGGGCGATCGCGCCGCAGGCCGTCAGGACCAGGTTCATACCGTGGATGAACGCCTCGTGCGCGTGGACCGCCAGGCCGGCGTCGTGCAGTCGCGCGGCCACCGCGTCGGCACCGGAGACGGAGTCGCGGGCCGCGTCCGCCGTGGGCTTCGGCAGGGCGCCGGTGTGCAGGCGGGCGAGGTAGCCGTAGCTGAGCAGGCTGCCCAGCCCGGCGACGCCGAGGACCGAGCCGAGTTGCTGGACGGTCTCCAGCAGGCTGGTGCCGGACCCGGTGTTGTCCTCGGGCAGGGCGGCCATCACGAGGCTGGTGGCCGGGACCACGGCCAGCCCGAAGCCGAGGCCGGTCAGGCCCAGCCACAGCGCGGTGAAGCCGTACCCGTCCGAGATGCCGGTGGTCGCGCCGAGCAGCACGCCGGCGCCGAGCACCAGCAGGCCCGTCGGTACGACCGTCCGCGCGCCCAGCCGCGGGACCAGGGGCTCGCTCGCGGCGGCCGCCGCCATCAGGCCCCCGATCAGGGGCAGGACGCGCAGACCGGTGCCGAAGGCGTCGTTGCCGAGCACGGACTGCAGATACTGCGGGACGACGAACAGGATGCCCATCACCGCGAAGTTGACGAAGACGGCGATCAGCGTGCCCCACAGGAAACGACGGTCGGCGAACAGGCTCAGGTCGACGATCGGATGGGCGTACCGGCGCTCGCGCAGCACGAAGGCGGCCAGCAGGACGGCCGCCGCGGCGAGCGGGACGAGGGCCGACGGCGAGGTCCAGCCGTCGCGGGGGATCAGGATCGTGCCGTAGACCAGCGCGGTGATGCCCAGACCGCCCAGGACGCTGCCGAGGGTGTCGAACGGCGCGGAGGTACGGACGGCGGTGTCACGGGGCAGCAGCCAGGTGCCCGCGAGGACGGCGAGTGCGGCGACCGGCGCGTTGAACAGGAACACCGAGCCCCACCAGAAGTGGTCGAGCAGCCAGCCGCCGACCACGGGTCCGACCGGCATACCGAGCGCGGTGGCCGCGGTCCACACGGCGATCGCCTTGGGCAGTTCCTCCTTGGCGAAGACGCGGGGCAGGATCGCCATGGACAGCGGCATGATCGCGGCGGCGCCGAGACCGAGGACGGCCCGGGCGGCGATGACCGCCGACGGCGAGTGGGCGAGCGCACCGCCTAACGAGGCGAGGCCGAAGAGCGTGATGCCGGACAGCAGCAGCCGCCTGTGCCCGTAACGGTCGCCGAGCAGGCCGACCGGGAGCATCGCCACCGACAGGGACAGCAGGTAGCCGCCGCCGATCCACTGCAACTGGGCGCTGTCGGCGTGCAGTTCGCCGGCGATGGTGGGCAGTGCGACGTTGATGACGGTGCCGTCGAGGCCGACGATCAGCACGCTCAGGGTGAGCGCGGCGAGGGCGAGCCAGCGGCGGGGGGAGTCGGAGAGGCGGGGCGCGGACTTGGACATGGGGACCTCCCATTCGGAGCAACCTGATGAGAGGTTACTGTCAAATGGGAGTCGACTGTCAATATCTAGTTGTCTTTCACTTTGGGTCGCTCGGCAAGCCTCCGCAACCGCTCAGTAGACCTCCACGTGCGGCGGGCCGTCGTGCCAGGTGCAGAACACCGTCAACCGGTTCGCGCCCGAGGCGAACTCCACCCGGATCCACGACTCCGTCTTCCACACCTGCATCGACCAGCCCGTTCCCGGCGTCGCCGAGACCAGCGTCGCGTCCGTCTTCCCGAGGTCGAAGACCACCCGGCCGCCGTTGGTGTCATAGCTCCTGACCTCACCGGAGGCGGTCTGCGAGGGAGACGCTGCCGGAGTTCTCGTCACGGTCCGCGAGGGCGTCGGGGTGCTGGATGCCGAAGGTGTCCTCCGTGCCGCCCGGGGCGGCGAGGGCGCCGGCGGACGGGAGCGCGCCGTGTCCGTATCCGTATGTGTGTCCGTGTCCGCCCCCGAGATCGGCAGGGCGCGCGGCGGGTCGTACGCGGTGCCCGCCAGCACCGAGTGCACACCCCACCACGACAGCGTGGCCGCCGCGCCGGTGGCGAGCATCCACGCCAGTACGTGTACGAGTCCTCTGCGCATGGCGGGCCATACTGCCCCAGGGTGAGCACGAGTTGCACATGCCCGGAGTCGTCCACAGGCCCGCACCCGGCCGTTCGACATGGCGTACGGTGCCGCGCATGGCAAGTGTGCTCGTGGTCGAGGACGACCAGTTCGTACGCTCGGCGCTCATCCGGCACCTCACCGACGCCTCGCACACCGTACGCAGCGTCGGTACGGCACTGGAGGCGCTGCGCGAGGTCGCCCATCTCCGCTTCGACGTCGTCATCCTGGACCTCGGCCTGCCCGACCTGGACGGGTCCGAGGCGTTGAAGATGCTGCGCGGCATCACGGACGTGCCCGTCATCATCGCCACCGCGCGGGACGACGAGACGGAGATCGTCCGCCTGCTGAACGCCGGGGCGGACGACTACCTCACCAAGCCGTTCTCCGTCGAGCACCTCTCCGCGCGGATCGCCGCCGTGCTGAGGCGCTCGCGGGCCTCCGCCGGGGAGGCCCCACCGTCGGGTGTCCTGCGCGTCGGCGGTCTGACCGTCGATCCGCTGCGCCGCCAGGCCGAGTTGGACGGAGCCCGACTCGAACTCACCCGCCGCGAGTTCGACCTGCTCGCCTTCCTGGCGGGCCGGCCCGGGGTGGTCGTTCCGCGCCGGGAACTGCTCGCCGAGGTGTGGCAGCAGTCCTACGGCGACGACCAGACCATCGACGTCCACCTCTCCTGGCTGCGGCGCAAGTTGGGGGAGACGGCGGCCCGTCCGCGCTATCTGCACACCCTGCGCGGCGTCGGCGTGAAACTCGAACCACCCGGGGACGCGGAGCCGGTGCGATGAGATGGGCACTGGTGCGGGTCTGCCTCGCGGTCACCGCCATGGTCGTGGTCGCCTTCGCGGCCCCCCTCGGACTGGTCGTCAAGGAGATGGCCCGGGACCGCGCCTTTTCCCATGCCGAGCGGGCGGCGGCCGCGATCGCGCCCGCGCTGTCCATCACCACCGACCGGGACAAGCTGGAGCGCGTGGTGGCCTCGGCGGGCTCGGACACCGACATGGCGGTGCACATACCGGCCTCCGCCGCGGGCGCGGCCGGCGGCGAAGGCCGGGCGGCCGTCGACATCGGCCGGCAGCGCGCGGCCGACCGGGACATCGCTACCGTACGGAAGCTGGGCCGGGCCTCCACCACCGAGGTGGCGGGCGGCTCCACCCTGCTCCAGCCGGTCGCGCTGAGCTCCGGCGCGATCGCGGTGGTCGAGGTGTACGTCCCCGAGGCCGAGATGAGCAACGGCGTCGGCACGGCCTGGGCCGTGCTGGCCGCCGTCGGCATCGCGCTGATCGTGGGCTCCGTGGCCGTCGCCGACCGGCTCGGCGTACGGATGGTCCGCCCCGCGCGGCGACTGGTCGAGGGCGCGCACGAACTGGGGGAGGGCAAGCTGGGCGCACGGGTGCCGGAGGAAGGGCCGAACGAACTACGGCTGGCGGCGGTCGCGTTCAACTCCATGGCCGACCAGGTCGTACAACTCCTGGCGAACGAACGTGAGCTGGCCGCCGACCTCTCGCACCGCCTGCGCACCCCACTGACCGTGCTCCGGCTCAACGCGGCCTCGCTCGGTGAGGGGCCCGCCGCCGAACAGACCCGGGCCGCCGTCGCGCAGCTGGAGCGGGAGGTCGACACCATCATCCGCACCGCCCGTGAGGCCAAACCGCAGACCGCGGCCGCCGGGCCGGGCGCCGGGTGCGACGCCGCCGAAGTCGTCCGGGAGCGGATGGAGTTCTGGTCCGCTCTCGCCGAGGACGAGGGCCGCAAGTGGCGGGTGGCCGGGGCGGACCGGCCGGTGCGGATACCCGTGGCCCGCGCCGACCTGGCCGCCGCGCTCGACGCGCTGCTCGGCAACGTCTTCCGGCACACCGCCGAGGGCACGGCCTTCGCGGTCGACGTGCACAACGGGGAGGACGCGGTGATCGTCCTGGTCTCCGACGCGGGGCCCGGCATACCCGACCCCGAGGCGGCCATGGCGCGTGGGCGGGGCTCGGGCGCCGACGGCTCGACCGGCCTCGGCCTGGACATCGTGCGCCGGCTCGCCGAGTCGACCGGCGGTGACGTACGGATCGGCTCGTCGGTGCTGGGCGGCACGGAGGTGCGCGTCTGGATCCAGCTGGACGGGCGGGAGCCGGTGCGCGGGGGACACGGCCACCGGGGCGGTGCCGTGCGCCGCCGACAACGAAAATTGGTCTCTACCTTTAACCGGCTCCGATCCCTTCCTTAAGCGCACCCTAAGGTCTCCAACTGCCGCCCAGATCAGCCCCTTTGCCCGGTTCCGCATCGCTAGCGTGCTGCCGCACCTCCCCATGAACAGCAAAGGCAGGCACACGCATGAGCACGCACCGGCGCAGGATCAGTGGCAGGAACAAGGCGATAGGCGCTCTCGTTGCCGCGGCGGTCGCCGGTGGCGGCGCGGTGCTGTTCACCGGGATCGCTCAGGCGGCCGGCGTGGACGCCGTGTACACGAAGACCAGCGACTGGTCGACGGGTTACAGCGCGCAGTACGTCGTCACCAACAACAGCGGCCGGACGGAGAAGACCTGGACCCTGGAGTTCGACCTCCCGTCGGGCACCAGGCTCAGCTCGCTCTGGAACGGCGAGTCGAGCGTCAGCGGGCAGCACGTCACCGTGAAGCCCGCGAAGTGGGACACCGAGGGCCTCGCGCCGGGCAAGTCCGTCACCGTCGGCTTCGTGGCGGGCGGCACCGGCGCCCCGACCGGTTGCCGCATCGACGGCGCGACATGTTCGGCCGACGGCACCGCGACCCCGGAGCCGAGCGGCCGCCCGACACAGTCACCGACGCCGACCGCGACCCCGACCCCGACCCCGACCGTGAAGCCGACGCCCACCGCGTCACCGTCTCCCACGAACAGCACCGGCAGCGGAACGACGACTGCCGCCGGCTTCGCACCCTACGTAGACACGTCCCTCTACCCCGCCTTCGACCTCCTGGCGAGCGCCGACGCCACCGGCGTGAAGAACTACAACCTCGCCTTCGTCACGGACGGCGGCGGCTGCACGCCCAAGTGGGGCGGCGTGACCGACCTGGCGAGCGACGGCGTGGCCGCTCAGATCGGCTCTCTGCGCGCCAAGGGCGGCGACGTCCGCGTCTCTTTCGGCGGAGCGTCCGGCTCCGAACTGGCGACGACCTGCTCCTCGGCGGACGCGCTGGCCGCGGCGTACGGCAAGGCGGTCGACCAGTTCAAGCTCACCAAGGTCGACTTCGACGTCGAGGGCGGCGCCCTGCCCAACACGGCCGCCAACACCCGCCGCGCCCAGGCCATCACCAAGCTCCAGGCCCAGCACCCGAACCTGGACGTCTCCTTCACCCTCCCGGTGATGCCCGAGGGCCTGACCCAGGACGGCGTCAGCCTCCTTTCCGACGCCAAGTCGAACGGCGTGAAGATCAGCACCGTCAACGTCATGGCCATGGACTACGGCCCCGCGTACAGCGGCGACATGGGGACCTACGCCGAACAGGCGGCCACGGCCACACAGGCCCAGGTGAAGAGCGTCCTCGGCCTGTCCGACTCCGCCGCCTGGAAAACGGTCGCGGTCACCCCGATGATCGGCGTCAACGACGTGTCCTCCGAGGTCTTCAAGGCCGACGACGCCACCCAGCTGGTGAACTTCGCCAAGTCCAAGGGTCTCGGCCGGCTGTCCATGTGGTCGGCGGCCCGCGACAAGCAGTGCGCGGGCGGTACGAAGCCCACCGCCGACGCCACGTGCAGCTCCATCACCCAGGAGGCGTTCGCGTTCTCGAAGGCCTTCGGGAACTTCGGCTGAGTTGCAGACCCGGGGGGCGGGGTGATCTGGGCCGGGGTTGGTGGTTGCCGTGGGGCCGCCCGCTTCTTTTGCAGTGTCGGGCTGGATCGGCCCGCGTCAAGGGCGCTGCGCGTCGCCTGCGGCGATCGGCCTGGCGGCCGACCCTTGACCCGGGCCGATCCAGCCCGTGGAAGAAGCGAGCGGGCAGCCCGGGGAAAGCGGGGGCCCGGGTGGGTGATCCCTGAGGTGGGCTGGCCTGTGGGGCGGGGTTGAGGGGCGCGGTGGCGCCTCGCCTGCACGCCTGGTGAGCTTGGCGGCGAACGGCGGGTGGGGGCGTGGGGGCTCGTGCACGCGGTAGGCGGGCGGGGGCACGCCGGGCCGACTCAGCGGCTTGCGGTGGGTCGTCGGTGCGCGATCCGGGGCGGCTTGCGGCGCAGCGGGCGGCGGGGTGGTGGTGGTCGGCCGGCTTGGCGGCCTACTCGACCACGACCGTCTCCCATATCCAGACAAACAGAACGACTGGATGGGGTGTTGGTGGCGATTGGCAGGTATGGGCCACATCCCTGCTGCCCGACCTGCGACTTTGTCACTCGCCTCTGGCTCATATCTACCAATCACTGGGTGACTGCGTCATCTAAGACCGCCGCGGACCCATCCGGGTTCCCGTCACCACCCGCCGCGCGCCAGCCACCCAGCGCCCCCACCCCGCCCCTTCGTCCGGTGCCCGCTATAGGGAGACGGGCGACCGTCTCGCGCGAAGCCGCCACGCCGACCGACCACCACCCGGTCGCCCCACTGCGCTGCAAGCCACCTCCGACCGCGAGCCGCTGAGCCGACCCGGCGTGCGGGCGAGGCGCGACCGCGCCCCCAACCCGCCCGACAGCCCAACTGGGGCCAGGGGCCGCCCTACCCGGGCCCCGCTTTCCTCGGGCTGCCCGGGTCGACGCGGCGGAGGACGGCGGCTTCCTGCTCGCCGTCGAGGCCCAGGGCAAGCCGGACCCGGACAAGCCGAGCAGCTGGACGTACTACCTGGCGCACCTGTACGCCAAGTACCAGTTGCCCCCGATCCTGCTGGTGGTGTGCCAGGACAAGGCCACCGCGTCCTGGGCGGCGGAACCGGTCCGCGTGGGTCTGCCCGTCCACACCAGCATGGCGGTCTTCCCTCTTGTTCTGGGTCCGGGCAATGTCCCCGCGGTCACCGACCCGGACGAGGCGACCGAGGACCTCGCCCTCGCCGTCTTCTCCGCGCTCGCTCACGCCAAGGATCCGGGTCTGCCTGCGATACTGGATGCGCTGGCGGCGGCACTGACCAACACCGGCGGCGAGACCGCGAAGCGCTGGGCGGAATTCACCGAAGTCGGCCTGGGCGACACCCCGGCCCGTGCACTGTGGAGGCAACTGATGGCCACGTACACACCCCGTTTCCCAGGCCGCGGCACCCTCATCGAGGAGACCCTCATCGAGGGGGAGGCCAGGGGCGAGGCCAAGGGCCGCGCCGCTGACGTCCTCCGCATCCTCGACCGGCGGGGCATCGAGGTTCCCGAGGCTGTCCGGGAACGGGTCACGTCCTGTACCGACCTGGAGGTCCTGGGCACCTGGTTCGACCGGGCGCTCACCGCCACCAACACCGAGGAGCTCTTCGCGGGCACATGACCCGCCGGTCCGGGGCGCGGCACCCCCCTCAAAGTGCCGCGCCCCGGGTTCTCAGGCCCCCGGCGCCGGCGGCGGCAGCGTTCCCGTGCGGGCCGCCCGGGCGTACCAGTGGGCGCTCGACTTCGGGGTGCGGGCCAGGGTGGCGTAGTCGACGTACACCGCGCCGAAGCGTTTGCCGTAGCCGTAGGCCCACTCGAAGTTGTCCATCAGGGACCACAGGTAGTAGCCGCGTACGTCCGCGCCGTCCTCGATGGCCCGGCGGACCGCCGAGAGGTGGCCGTGGAGGTAGGCGATGCGCTCGGGGTCGTGGACGCGGCCGTCGTCGTTCACCTTGTCGTCGTACGCCGCGCCGTTCTCGGTCACGTACAGCGGAAGGCCGGGGGCCTCCCGCGTGTAGCGCATGATCAGCTCGTGCAGGCCGGTCGGGTCGATCGTCCAGCCCATCTCCGTGCGGTCACCGGGGGTCTGGTGGAAGGCCACGTCGTCCGCGCCCGGCCAGGGGGAGTGGTCGCTCGTGCCGTGGCCGTCGGCGCGGGGGCCGCGCAGTTCCGATGCCGCCGACGAGACCAGCGTCGGCGTGTAGTAGTTCAGCCCCAGCGCGTCCAGCGGCTGGTTGGCGGCGGTGAGGTCGCCGTCCTGGACGTGGGACCAGTCGGTGAGCGACGACGTCGCCTCGAGCAGGGTCTCCGGGTAGGCGCCGTGCAGCATCGGGCCGTGGAAGACGCCGTTGGCGAGGTCGTCGATGCGGCGGCAGGCCGCCAGGTCCGCCGGGTCCTGGGAGAGCGGGCGCACGACCGAGGAGTTGAGGCTCACCGCGACCGTGTTGCGGGCCGGCATCACCGAGCGCAGGGCGGAGGCGCCCAGGCCGTGCGCCAGGTTCAGGTGGTGGGCCGCGCGCAGCGACGCCGCCGGGTCCGTACGGCCGGGGGCGTGCACTCCCGAGCAGTACCCGAGGAAGGCACTGCACCACGGCTCGTTGAGTGTGATCCACTGCTCCACCCGGTCGCCGAGCGCCTCGCCGACGATCTGCGCGTACTCGGCGAAGCGGTGGGCGGTGTCCCGCTCCGGCCAGCCGCCCGCGTCCTCCAGCTCCTGCGGCAGGTCCCAGTGGTAGAGGGTGACCGCCGGCTTGATGCCGTGCGCGAGCAGCTCGTCCACCAGGCGGCGGTAGAAGTCCAGGCCCACCTGGACGGCGGGGCCCCGGCCGGTGGGCTGCACCCGCGACCAGGAGACGGAGAACCGGTACGCCTTCAGGCCCAGCTCCGCCATCAGCGCGACGTCCTCGCGGTAGCGGTGGTAGTGGTCGACGGCGATGTCGCCGGTGTCGCCGCCGAGCGTCCTGCCCGGCGTATGGCTGAAGGTGTCCCAGATCGAGGGGGTGCGGCCGTCCTCCCGCACCGCACCCTCGATCTGGTACGCGGAGGTCGCGGCGCCCCAGAGGAAGCCGGGAGGGAAGGTCACGGACGTCTCGGGCATGGAAGCGCTCCCATGGGTTGGGGACCCCATTATGCATGGGAGCGCTCCCACAGCAAAAGGCCGAACGGCCCCCGTGGGCGGCCGTCCGGTCCAACTCACCGTTCACCTCTCGGCGTTCAGTGGCTGGAGGCTTCCATTCCGGTCCGGAAAGCCCCGGCATGGCCGCGACAGGCGTGCTGGGCACCTCCCAGCGGCGAGTGCTACGGGGATGACCTGCGGAAACGCGGTGGCGAAACCGGCCGGGACCCGGTCCGTGACCCCTGGCGGTGCGACACATTCCCGTGACGTACGGAACACGCTTGCGCAACAACGCCGATTTCAAGTCTTGACACCTGGCCCGGCAGGAACGAGTCTTCCGGCAAGCCGCGTGGGAGCGGTCCCACGGTCAACCGGGGGATGCCTCCCGTGTGGACCGCACCACCAACGGCCCTTCCCTCTGTCTCGCATCGCACATCGTTGACCAGCAGTTTCCTCACCGCACGCCGTGTGCTGCGGGCTGGCCGCCGCCCGAACCGAGAGGGCAGGTCGGGGCTGCCGAAATCCGGCGGTCCGATTCCTGAGATCCCGTTCCCACTGGAACAAGGAGTAGTGGAATGCGCATCACCCGTACCGGCGGCGGTCGTGGCCGCAGAGCAGCGGCCCTGACCACCTCGGTCCTCACGGCCTCGGCCCTGCTGCTGACCGGCTGCAGCGACGACAGCGACTCGGACGCCCAGGACTCCAACGGGAACATCACTCTCACGGTGGCCGACTACGGCCAGTTCGGCTACAAGGAAGCCGGATTGTTCGCCCAGTACCACAAGCTGCACCCGAAGATCACGGTGAAGGAGGACACGACCTCCGACGAGCAGGACTACTACCCGAAGCTCCTTCAGCAGCTGAACACGGGCAGCGGCCTGGCGGACGTCACCGGCATCGAAGTCGGCCGCATCAAGGAGGTCGTCGACACCCAGGCGGCGAAGTTCACCGACCTGAGCAAGACGATCAACGTGAACGACTGGGTCTCCTGGAAGGAGAAGCAGGCGACCGCCAAGGACGGCACGGTCATAGGCGCCGGCACCGACATCGGCCCGATGTCGCTGTGCTACCGCAAGGACCTCTTCCAGAAGGCGGGCCTGCCGACCGACCGCGAGGCCGTCGCCAAGGCGGTCAAGGGCGGCTGGGAGGACTACCTCAAGCTCGGTGAGCAGTACAAGAAGAAGGCTCCCTCCGGCACCTACTTCATGGACTCCGCGAGCGCCATGTACAACGCGGTCGTCAGCTCCTCCGCGAAGCAGTACTACGACGCCGACGGCAAGCCGATCTACAAGGACAGCCCCTCCGTGCAGCAGGGCTGGAACCTGGCCGCCGAGGCCGCGTCGAAGAAGCTGACCCAGGGCCTGGCTGAGTTCCAGGACCCTTGGACGGCCGCGCTGCGCAAGGGCAGCATCGCCACCGTGGTGTGCCCCGCCTGGATGGCCGGTCAGATCTCCGTCAACTCCGGCGACGCCTACAAGGGCAAGTGGGACATCTCCCGTGCGCCTGGCACGACCGCGGCCAACTGGGGCGGTTCCTTCCTGGCCGTGCCCAAGAGCGGCAAGCACGTCAAGGAAGCCACCGACCTGATCAAGTGGCTGACCGCCCCCGAGCAGGAGGCCGCCGTGTTCAAGGCGATCGGCTCCTTCCCGTCCAACAAGGGCGCCTACGAGCTCCCCGATGTGAAGAACGCGAAGCTCCCCTACTTCAACAACGCCCCGATCGGCCAGATCTACGCCGAGGAGGCCGCGGCCATCCCCGAGGCCGTGCTCGGTGCGAAGGACGCCACGATCAAGGACACCATCTCCACGCAGATCAACAACATGGAGCAGCGGGGCACCAAGCCCGCTGACGCGTGGAAGGCGGCGACCGAAACGATCGACAAGGCGATCGGCTGACACCCGCGGTGCGGGCGGCCCACCGGCTGCCCGCACCGCACTGCGGCGCGCGGTCCCGCGCGGGGACTCCGGCCAAGGCGTGGGGTCTCCCGGCCAGGACGGGGGGCTGTCCGAGGGGAGGCTCCCGGCCACAGGCCCGGGGCCCGCACGGGGCTCCCGGCCAAGGCGCAGGGGGCCGTCCGCACGGGGCCGGCTGTCGAACGCCGGCCGGTTCTGCGGCGTCCGGGGGACACTCCCCGGTCGCCGCACCACCGCGTCCCCAAGGCCCGGTGGCCGAGCCCGTTCCGCGGGCCGCTCGCCACCGCCCCGATCCGCGCCGGCCGGCCGGGTGCCCGGCCCGCCCCGGCCCGCCGCCTGCCCCGCACCCGGCTGAGATCCCCAGGGAAGGACTTCCCCCGTGGCAACGACAACTCCCACACGGGGCGCCCACACCCCGCCACCCGGCGGCTCCGGCGCCGTGTCGGACGGACGCAGCCGGTGGCGTACCCGGCTGTGGCGGTTCGACGACATCGCGTCCCCGTACGCGTACATCGCCCCCTTCTTCCTCATCTTCGGCGCCTTCGGGCTCTACCCGTTGCTGTACACCGGCTGGATCGCCCTGCACCGGGTCGAGATGACGAGTCTCAGCCAGTCGGAATGGGTGGGCTTCGACAACTTCACCAAGATCTTCCAGGACTCGGAGTTCTGGACGGCCGTCACGAACACCTTCGTGATCGGCGTCATCTCGACCGTCCCGCAGCTGCTCGTGGCTCTGGGCCTCGCCCACCTGCTCAACTACAAGCTGCGCGCCAGCACGTTCTGGCGGACGATCATCCTCACCCCGTACGCCACCTCCGTGGCGACCGCGGCCCTGGTCTTCGCCCTGGTCTTCCGGGCCGACGGCGGCCTGCTCAACTGGGTGCTGCACTTCTTCGGCGCGGGCAACACCAACTGGGGCAACGGGGAGTGGACCTCCAAGATCGCCATCTCGGTCATCATCATCTGGCGCTGGACCGGCTACAACGCACTGATCTACCTGGCGGCCATGCAGGCCGTGCCGACCGACCTGTACGAAGCGGCCTCGATCGACGGTGCCACGCGCTGGCAGCAGTTCCGCAAGGTGACCATTCCCTCGCTGCGGCCGACGATCCTGTTCACCATCGTCATCTCGACCATCGGCTCCATGCAGCTGTTCGGTGAGCCGCTGCTGCTGCAGGGCGGCACGCTCGGCTCCATCGGCGGCAGCGAGCACCAGTACGAGACCCTCAGCATCTACCTCTTCAACTACGGCTGGAAGCTGGGACATCTGGGCCCGGCCGCCGCCGTGGCCTGGGCCATGCTCGTCCTGCTGCTGCTCATCGCCCTGATCAACTGGATCGTCGGCCGGTTCGTGCGCAAGAGCGCGGCCTGACGGGAGCGACATCGATGACCACGACCAGTCCCACCAAGACCGCGCCGGACCTCCTCCCGGCCCCGCCCACCGCCTCCGCGAAGAAGAGGGGCAGCCGTTTCAAGCTCGGCGCCGGCCGGCAGCTCAGCGGTGGCCCGTTCACCTACCTCGCCCTGATCGTCGTCGGCCTGGGCTCGATCTTCCCGCTGTACTGGACGCTGGTGGCCGCCTCGCACGACCAGCAGCGGGTCCTCGACAGCCCACCGCCGCTCATCCCGGGCGGCCGGCTGTTCAGCAACCTCCAGTCGGCCTGGGACCAGGCCCACCTGGGGAAGGCCATCGTCAACAGCGTCATCGTGGCCGGCTGCATCACCGCGGCCACCCTGTTCTTCTGCACCCTCGCCGGTTACGCCTTCGCCAAGATGCGCTTCCGCGGCCGCGGCGCCCTGATGACCGCGGTCATCGCGACGCTGACGATTCCGCCGCAGCTCAGCGTCGTCCCGCTGTTCATGATGATGGCGGACATCGGGTGGGGCGGAAAGCTGGAGTCGGTGATCTTCCCGACCCTGGTCGGCGCCTTCGGTGTCTTCTTCATGCGCCAGTACCTGCTGGAGGCCCTGCCCTACGAGCTCATCGAGGCCGCCAAGGTGGACGGGGCGAACAACATCCGCATCGTGTGGAACGTGGTCCTGCCCGCGGCCAGGCCCGCGATGATGGTGCTCGGCATGCTCACCTTCGTGCAGGCGTGGAACGACTTCTTCTGGCCCTTCCTCGCCCTGAGCCAGCAGAACCCCACCCTCCAGGTGGCCCTCGGTCAGCTCAGCGCCTCCTACACCCCCGACCAGAGCATCGTCATGGCCGGTGCGCTGATCAGCACCCTGCCGCTGCTCCTGGTCTTCGTGATCTTCGGCAAGCAGATCGTCGGAGGGATCATGGCCGGCGCCGTCAAGGGCTGACGCCGGGCCGGCGCCCCGGGCGCCGCTTCCCCCACCGCAGCCCGGTCACTGTCCGGCTCCCTCCCCACCGCAGCCGGGCCACTGTCCGACTCTTTCCACCACTTCGGGAGCGTCCTCACGATGACCGCCGTACGAACCGAGACCACCGCCCAGTCGGGCTCAGACACGTCCTTCCCGCCGGGCTTCGTCTGGGGGGCCGCCACCGCGGCGTACCAGGTGGAGGGCGCCGCCGCCGAGGACGGCCGCACCCCGTCCATCTGGGACACCTTCAGCCACACCCCCGGGAGGGTTCTCAACGGCGACACCGGTGACATCGCTGCCGACCACTACCACCGGTACCGCGACGACGTCGCGCTGATGAAGGAGCTCGGCCTCAAGGCCTACCGGTTCTCCGTCTCCTGGTCCCGGGTGCAGCCCACCGGCCGGGGACCCGCCGTCGAGCGGGGCCTGGACTTCTACCGGCGGCTCACCGACGAACTCCTGCAGGCGGGCATCACCCCCGTCGCCACCCTCTACCACTGGGACCTGCCCCAGGAACTGGAGGACGCGGGCGGCTGGCCGCATCGTGACACCGCGCACCGCTTCGCCGACTACGCCGAGATCATGGGCCGTGCCCTCGGCGACCGCGTCGGGGTGTGGACCACTCTCAACGAGCCCTGGTGCTCGGCCTTCCTGGGCTACGGCTCCGGCGTGCACGCCCCGGGGCGCACCGACCCGGCCGCCACCCTGCGCGCCGCGCACCACCTCAACCTGGCCCACGGGAAGGCGGTCGGGGCGCTGCGGCCGCTCCTGCCGTCGTCCGCGCAGACCTCCATCACCCTCAACCTGCACCAGGTGCGCCCGCTCACCGACAGCCCCCGGGACGCCGAGGCCGCACGCCGGATCGACGCGGTCGGCAACCGGATCTTCACCGGCCCGATCCTGGACGGCGCCTACCCCGAGGACCTGCTCGCCGACACCGCGCACATCGTCGACTGGGCGGAGCTGGTGCACGACGGCGACCTGGCGGAGATCTCCCGCCCCATCGACATGCTGGGCGTCAACTACTACTCGCCGACCGTGGTCTCCGCGCCCGCCGACGGCGTCGGGGCCACCAGGAACGACGGGCACGGCGCGAGTGACCACTCCCCGTGGACCGGTTCCGACCACGTCGCCTTCCACCTCGCCAACGGCGAGCTCACGGCGATGAACTGGGCCATCGACGCCGGCGGGCTGCACACCCTGCTGACCGGACTGGCGGCCTCGCACCCGGAGCTGCCGCTGATGGTCACCGAGAACGGTGCCGCCTTCGACGACTACGTGTCCCCGGAGGGCCGGGTGAACGACCCTCGCCGGATCGCCTACCTGCACGCGCACCTGGACGCCGTCCGGCGGGCCGTCGCCGACGGAGCGGACGTGCGCGGCTACTTCCTGTGGTCCCTGCTGGACAACTTCGAATGGGGTTACGGCTACTCCAAGCGCTTCGGCGCCGTCTACGTCGACTACGCCACCCAGCGCCGCATCCCCAAGGCGAGCGCCCACTGGTACGCGGAGGTGATCCGCAGGAACGCGCTGCCGACCGGCGAGCAGGGCTGAGGCACCGGCCCGGGCCCAGGGGGCGCCGCCGTCGCTCCGGCCGCGTCCCCTCGGCGGCTTTCTCCGGCGCCGGGGGAGAAAGCCCCGCCCGGGCGAGGGACGATGGGGTCAGGGGGCGGCCGGGCCACGACTGTTACATTCCTGGCCTGAAGGCTGCGAACGGAAGGCGGCGACCATGGCGGTCAAGGGTGAGCGGAGCCGGGGCATTCGGCGGCCGACCCTGGAGGAGGTCGCCGCCCGCGCCGGTGTCGGCCGCGGCACGGTGTCCCGGGTGATCAACGGCTCGCCCCGGGTCAGCGACGCGACCCGTGCGGCGGTGGAGGCCGCGGTCGCCGAACTCGGCTACGTCCCGAACACCGCCGCCCGTGCCCTGGCCGCCAACCGTACGGACGCGATCGCCCTGGTCGTGCCCGAGCCGGAGACCCGGTTCTTCTCGGAACCGTACTTCTCCGACATCCTGCGTGGCGTCGGCGCCGAACTGTCCGACACGGAGATGCAGTTGCTGCTGATCTTCGCGGGCAGCGACCGGGAGCGGCAGCGGCTCGCCCAGTACCTCGCCGCCCACCGGGTGGACGGCGTCCTGCTGGTCTCGGTCCACGCCGACGACCCGCTGCCCGACCTGCTCGCCCAGCTGGAGATCCCGGCCGTGATCAGCGGCCCGCGCTCGGCGGGGGAGACCCTCACCTCGGTGGACTCGGACAACTACGGCGGCGGCCGTTCGGCCGTGGAGCACCTGCTGGCCCGCGGCTGCCGCACGATCGCGCACATCACCGGCCGCCTCGACGTGTACGGCGCCCAGCGCCGCGTGGACGGCTACCGGGAGGCCCTGCGCGAGGCGGGCCGTCCCGTGGACGAACTGCTCATCGAGCCGGGCGACTTCACCGAGGAGGGCGGCAGCCGCGCGATGACCCGGTTGCTGGAGCGCAGGCCGGCCCTGGACGCGGTCTTCGCCGGCTCGGACGTCATGGCGGCCGGCGCCCGGCAGGCGCTGCGCGAGGCCGGCCGGCGCATCCCCGACGACGTGGCCCTGGTGGGCTACGACGACTCGGCCATCGCCCGCCACATGGACCCGCCGCTCACCAGCGTCCGCCAGCCCATAGAGGAGATGGGCCGCGCGATGCTCGACCTGCTCCTCGCGGAGATCGCGGACCGCCGCCCCGCCGGGTCCCGGGAGCTGGAGCGGCGGCAGGTGGTGCTGCCCACCGAGCTGGTGCCGCGGGCCTCTTCCTGAGGCCCGGGGGCCGGTCCGGGGGCTGGGTCCGGGGCCGGGGACCCGAGGCGGGGCGGAGAGGGGCGGGAGAAAACGAAGCAGCCGGTGACCCGTCTTGCGACGGAGTCACCGGCTGACTCAGGGTGAGTGACGGGACTCGAACCCGCGGCATCCTGGACCACAACCAGGTGCTCTACCAGCTGAGCTACACCCACCATGACCGGCAGTTCGAGGAGTGTTCTCCCCGACCGGCCGAGAAAAAGTGTACAGGGTCCGAAGGGGTGCTCGCGCCAGGCTTTCGCGGCGCCCCTCCGCCGGCCCCGCGGAACGCCTACTGAGCGGGCAGGACGTGCTTGGCGGCGATCGCCTTCGCCGTGTCGGAGTCCGGGCCGGGCTGCGGTACGAAGACGGCCTCGCGGTAGTAGCGCAGTTCGGCGATCGACTCGCGGATGTCGGCGAGGGCGCGGTGGTTGCCGTTCTTCTCCGGGCTGTTGAAATAGGCGCGCGGGTACCAGCGGCGGGCGAGCTCCTTGATGCTGGACACGTCGACGATCCGGTAGTGGAGGTACTCCTCCACCTTCGGCATGTCCCGGAGCAGGAAGCCGCGGTCGGTGCCGACGGAGTTGCCGCACAGCGGCGCCTTGCCGGGTTCCTTCACGTGCTCCCGTACGTACGCCAGGACCTGCTCCTCGGCGTCCGCCAGCGTGGTCCCGCCGGGGAGCTCCGCGAGCAGTCCGGACGCGGTGTGCATCCGACGCACCACCTCCGGCATCGTCTCCAGCGCCTGGTCCGGCGGACGGATGACGATGTCCACCCCCTCGCCGAGTACGTTCAGCTCGGAGTCGGTGACGAGGGCGGCCACCTCGATGAGCGCGTCGTCGGACAGCGAGAGGCCGGTCATCTCGCAGTCGATCCACACCATGCGATCGTTCATGTGTCTAACCTTACGCGGCGGTAGCGCATCCGGCCCCGGTCCTGCCGGGCTCTGCTGGGGGCTGGGCTGCCGCCCCCGGCGAACGAAAGCGGGCCGGGGCGTGTGCCCCGGCCCGTCCTCGTCACATCCCGCTACGCGGCCCCGGCACGCTGGCCGACAGGCTGCGCCGGGCCTGCATCGGCACGCCGGCCTCCGGGTGCAGCAGGGCCGGCACCGGGCCCACCGGCCCGCCCGGTGCGGGCAGTGGCGGCTCGGCGTCGGCGGGCTTGTCGCCCTGGGGGCGACGGGCGCGGTAGGCGGCCCGGTAGGCGGCGGGCGAGGAGCCCAGCTGGCGCCGGAAGTGACCGCGCAGGGCCACGGGCGAGCGGAAGCCGCAGCGGCCCGCGACCTCGTCCACCGAGTAGTCCGACGTCTCCAGCAGCCGCTGCGCCTGCAGCACCCGCTGGGTGATCAGCCACTGCAGCGGAGCACTCCCGGTGAGTGACCGGAAGCGGCGGTCGAAGGTGCGCCGGCTCATGTACGCCCTCGCCGCCAGCGTCTCCACGTCGAACTGCTCGTGGAGGTGCTCCAGCGCCCAGGCGACGACCTCCGCGAGCGGGTCGGCGCCGATCTCCTCTGGTAAAGACCGATCGAGATAGCGCTCCTGGCCGCCCGATCGGCGTGGCGGGACCACCAGGCGTCGCGCCAGCGCGCCCGCCGCCTCGTTGCCGTGGTCCGACCGCACGATGTGCAGACAGAGATCGATTCCGGCCGCCGTCCCGGCCGACGTCAGCACATCGCCGTCGTCGACGAACAGCTCACGCGGATCGACGTGCACGGACGGATAGCGCTTGGCCAGCGTCGGCGCGTACATCCAGTGCGTGGTGGCCGGCCGTCCGTCCAGCAGGCCCGCCGCCGCCAGCACGAACGCGCCGGTGCACAGGCCCACGATGCGTGCGCCCTCCTCGTGCGCACGGCGCAGCGCGTCGAGCGCCTCCTCCGGTGGCGGAGAAGTGATCGAACGCCATGCCGGCACGACGACCGTGCCGGCGCGTGAGATGGCCTCCAGGCCCTGTGGTGCGGTGAGTTCCAGGCCCCCTGTGGTCCGCAGCGGGCCTTCCTCGCCGGCGCACACCAGCAGTCGGTAGCGCGGCACTCCGGCGTCCTGGCGGTCGATCCCGAACACCGAAAGCGGTATGGAACTCTCGAAGATGGGCCCGCCGCTGAACAGCAGCACGGCGACGATCTCCTTGCGACGTCGCCCGGACAGCTTCCGGGCCGCGGCTTCCGGCGCGGCAGTGGAGTCGTGGCTCATCCTGCTAAGCCCCCCTCGGTGGTCGCGGCTCCTCGGTTGTGTCGCTCCTGCACGTTTCCCCTCGGTCCTGCACGAGTCCCCCGCCGTAAGACAGTCAAGATCGAATCTACTGCGTCCCGCGCCGCCGCGGTGACCAGATCGGCACCCGGCGCATTGTCGACATGACAACTTGGCGTGAAGCATTCGATCACGAAGCGTTGCACTCGTGGGCCGTACAGGGAAGTGCGCCTCGTCGCAGTGGCCAAACCGCGTAGGGTGCGCAGGGTCCCGTGGACCCTTTCCGTGCAGGTCGAACGGGGGTTGAGGGGTGGTTCGGCCCCTCCCTGCCCGGTGTACGGAAGTTGGCTGAAAAGATGCGGTCCTGGGTGCCGAAACCGGTCAGTCGACCGGTGTCCCGCCCCGGGTGTGACGTCCGCCTCCTCGTCCGCCCGCCTGCCCGCCTCCTCGTGCGCCGCCCTGTCCGCCTCCTCGCCCGCCTTCCCGCCCGTCTGCCCGGGATGCCGAACGTACCGCGCAGCGCTCCGAGCGGCGCAGCAGGACCCGGCACACGCCGGTGACGGCGGCCAGACCCAGGGCGGTGCCGGCCGCCCCGGCGAGGGAGGTGCCGTACCAGAGCAGGACCACGGGGACGAGGACGCAGCTGAAGGCCGCCCAGCGGACCACGTCGCCGGCCGCGTCGGGGGTGGGGCGGGGGTCGCTGGTGGGTCGTGGTCCGGACATCTCGTACTCCCTGGTCGTACTCCTTGCCGCGGTGGCGCACGTGGTTAAACGCCGGTTCGACCCGTCGGTCACTGTGCGTGTCGGCCGGATGGCGTCCGGCTGTCCGAATCCCTCGCAAACCGCCTGTACGGGGCAGCAACCATTGCGTTACGGGCGTCGCTCGTGCATGCTCCGGGGAACCCCTGCGGACTCCGGGGGGACCCCATGCGGAGCCTGTCCAGGACTCTGGGCCGAGGAAGCTTGCCGCCGTACCCTTGGGGGTATGGGCTTGGGAAGGTGTTTCCAGGACACAGCTCCGTCGCACAGTGTCGTCCCATCCGAAGGATCACAACGCCGAGACAGCCATGGCCGGTCACGAATTCTCTGAACCCGCGGACCGCAAGCGGCCGGTCGCCGATCCCACGGCGGCCGATCCCCTGGCGGCGGAAGAGCCACGCGCTTCCTGCGACCCCGCCTTCAAGCACGGAGTGGTCGTCGGCTTCGACGGTTCCACGTCCAGCGAGCGGGCCCTCGCCTACGCCATCGGCATGGCGAACCGCTCCCGCTCGGGCCTGATCATCGTCCACGTCGCCAACCGGCTGCCCACGACCGTGTGGGCGGGGTGCGAGCCTCCCGTCTTCGTCGACGTGCCCGACCACCGCACCGAGGTGCTGGGGCTCGAGCTGGCCTGTGCGGACTACCTGGCCGAGGTGCCCTGGATCCTGGTCGAGCGCGGCGGTGACATCTGCCACGAGCTCGAAGAGGTGGGCCGGGAGTACGAGGCCGACGCGATCGTGGTGGGCTCCACGCACGGCGTCGTCGGACGGCTCTTCGGTTCCGTGGCCGGGCGGCTCGCCAAGCGGGCGAAGCGGCCCGTGGTGGTCATTCCGTAGACAGCTGTCACACCGTCAACTCCCTTCGCACGACGCGCTACGAAGCGTCAACCTACTTGTGCGTAGAAGTGTTTGTGCCCTTGTGAAGGGCATATATCGCTCACCGCACAACTGCACATGCACGAAGGGAGCCCGCCGTGGACAACGACGTCTCTGCGGGAAGCACCACCACGATCGTCGGCCGACTCGCCCTGGGGATCACCCTGTTGGCCTTCGGCCTCGGACACACCGGCGTGATCGGCGGCCTGACGGCGGCGGACGCCCTGTCACTTGCCCACTACGTCGGCGGCGTTGCCCTGTTCGTCGCCGGCCTGTTCGCCCTTCGCGACCGTGACACCGTCACCGGTACGGCGTTCTCGGCGCTCGGCGCGCTCTGGTTCACCTGGGCCGTCTCGGCCGGCAACCAGGCCTCGGACAACGCGGCCGGGCTCTTCCTGCTGCTGTTCGCCCTCGTGGCGCTGTCGCTGACCCTCGCCGGCGGGGACCCGCTCGGCCAGGGTACGTACGGGCTGCTGTTCCTGGCGATGCTGCTGCTCGCGGTGGCCCGCTTCGCCGGCAGTCCGGCACTGACCAAGGCCGGCGGCTGGGCGGCCGTCGCCGCCGGCGGCGTGGCCTGGTACGCGGCCACCGCGGTCCTCGCGCACTGGCCGACGGCCCTTCCGAGGCGTGCTGCCGGCCGGGGTGTGACGGCCGCCGGCTGAGGCAGCCGCGGGCCGGGGACTGGGCGGTCCCGGCCCCTGAAGAGAGCGACCCCCTGGGCCGGGAGGCGTCAGGGGGTCGCTCACGCCCCGCAAGGGGCACGGGCGTCACGGCGCGTCGATCACTCCACCGTCACCGACTTGGCCAGGTTCCTCGGCTTGTCGATGTCCCGGCCCAGGGCCAGCGCCGTGTGGTAGGCGAGCAGCTGGAGCGGGATGCCCATCAGGATCGGGTCCAGCTCGTCCTCGTTCTTGGGCACGACGATCGTCTGGTCGGCCTTCTCCTGCTCCTGGTGGGCGACCGCGAGGATCTTGCCGCTGCGGGCCTTGATCTCCTCCAGGGCCGCGCGGTTCTTCTCCAGCAGGTCGTCGTCCGGCACGATCGCGACCGTCGGCAGGGCGGGCTCGATCAGCGCGAGCGGGCCGTGCTTGAGCTCGGAGGCGGGGTAGGCCTCGGCGTGGATGTAGGAGACCTCCTTGAGCTTCAGGGAGGCCTCGCGGGCCACCGGGTAGCCCCGGACGCGGCCGATGAAGAGCATCGAGCGGGCCTCGGCGTAATTCTCGGCCAGCTTCTTCACCTCGTCCTCCTGCTCGAGGATCTCGGAGATCTGCGCGGGCAGCTTGCGCAGGCCCTCGATGATCCGCCTGCCGTCGCGCACGGAGAGGTCGCGGGTGCGGCCCAGGTGCAGGGCGAGCAGGGCGAAGGCGACCGTGGTGTTGGTGAAGCACTTGGTGGACACCACGCACACCTCGGGCCCGGCGTGCACGTAGATGCCGCCGTCGGCCTCGCGGGCGATCGCGGAGCCCACCACGTTGACCACACCGAGCACCCGGGCGCCCTTGCGCTTGAGCTCCTGGACGGCGGCCAGCACGTCGTACGTCTCACCGGACTGCGAAACGGCGACGTACAGCGTGTCGGGGTCCACGACGGCGTTGCGGTAGCGGAACTCGGACGCGGGCTCGGCGTCGGCGGGGATACGGGCCAGTTCCTCGATCATCTGGGCGCCGATCATGCCCGCGTGGTAGGAGGTGCCGCAGCCGAGGATCTTCACCCGGCGGATCCGGCGCGCCTCGCGGGCGTCCAGGTTCAGACCGCCCAGGTGCACGGTGGAGAAGCGGTCGTCGATGCGGCCGCGCAGCACGCGGTCCACGGCGTCGGCCTGCTCGTGGATCTCCTTGTGCATGTAGGTGTCGTGGCCGCCCATGTCGTACGACTCGGCCTCCCACTCCACGGTGGTCGGCTCGGCCGTCGTGCGCGTGCCCTCGGTGGTGTAGGTGCGGAAGTCGTCGGCCTTGAGGGTGGCCATCTCGCCGTCGTCGAGGGTCACTATCTGCCGGGTGTGGGCGACCAGCGCGGCGACGTCGGAGGCGACGAACATCTCCTTCTCACCGATGCCGAGGACCACCGGAGAACCGTTTCGGGCCACCACGATGCGGTCCGAGAAGTCGGCGTGCATCACCGCGATGCCGTAGGTGCCCTCGACGACCCGCAGGGTCTCGCGGACCTTGTCCTCGAGCTTCTCCGCCTGCGAACGGGCGATGAGGTGGGTGAGGACCTCGGTGTCGGTCTCGGACAGGAACTCGACGCCGTCCGCCTCCAGCTTGCGGCGCAGGTCGGCGGCGTTGTCGATGATGCCGTTGTGCACGACGGCGACCTTGTGGTCGGCCGACATGTGCGGGTGGGCGTTCACGTCGGAGGGGGCACCGTGGGTGGCCCAGCGGGTGTGGGCGATACCGGTGGTGCCCTTGAACCGCGCCGGAACCCTGGCCTCCAGGTCACGGACCCGGCCCTTGGCCTTGACCATCTTCAGACCGGCCGACTTCGGGGAGGTGACGACGATGCCCGCCGAGTCGTAGCCGCGGTACTCCAGGCGCTGCAGGCCCTCCAGGAGCAGCGGGGCGACGTCACGCTTCCCGATGTATCCGACGATTCCGCACATATAAAGGTATCCCCAAGCTTCCGTTCAGCCGTAGACGATGCGCCGCAGTTGCCTGAGCGTGAGCTCGGGCGGGGCCACCGCACGGTATTTCAGGTCCGCCCCGATCCGTTCGAAGATCGCCGCGTTCACCAGGCCCTGCGCCTGGAGTTCGCGGTGGCGGCGACGGACGTAGTCCTCGGTCGTCTCGTCGAAGAAGGCGAGCACGTCCTGTACCACCCGCAGCGCCTCGCCCCGGTTCAGGGTCGTGGACCGCGTCAGGTGATCAACAAGTTCGTCGTGCACCCGGTAGATCCTGAGGTACCGGCGGCGGTTTCGCAAGAATCCTGCCCGATTTCGGGCAACAGGCTGGTGAATCTCCTAGTGGTGCTCTGTTCGCAAGCTGTCCATCAGGTGTCTTGCGTCTCGTCGCCCGGACAGGCGAGTTTCAGACGTCATGGACATTCCTCGTATGGGAGTACCCGATCAGCTGGCCGAGCGCATGAGCATGGCCGAGCAGCACGAATACCTGCGCTCCAGATTCTCGCGGCGCACCATGATCAGAGGCGGCGCCGTCACGCTGGGTGCCGTCACCGGCGGCGCGTTCGTGCCGGGCGCCACCGCCCAGGCCGCCGTCCCCACCCGGTCGACCGCCCCCGCCACCGAGAAGGTCGACGGCGCGCTCGTCGCCCCCTTCGGCCGCCACCTCGCCTACGGCAACGACCCGCGCACGGAGATGACGATCTCCTGGCAGGTCCCGGTGGCCGTGAAGAAGCCGTTCGTCCGCGTCGGCGCCCACCCCTGGGACCTCTCCCGCAAGATCGAGGCCGAGGTCCGCACCCTCCACACCCCGGCCGGCGTCGGTGCGAGCGGCGACCACACCCAGTACTACGTGCACGCCAAGCTGACCCACCTGCGCCCCGGCAGGACCTACTACTACGGTGTCGGCCACCAGGGCTTCGACCCGGCCGAGCCGCACCTGCTCGGCACCCTGGGCACCTTCACCACCGCCCCCGCCCACAAGACACCGTTCACCTTCACCGCCTTCGGCGACCAGGGCGTCAGCTACCACGCGCTGGCCAACGACAGCCTGATCCTCGGCCAGAACCCGGTCTTCCACCTGCACGCCGGCGACATCGCCTACGGCGACCCGACCGGCGCCGGCAAGACCTCCGACACCGGCTTCGACTCACGCACCTGGGACCAGTTCCTCGCCCAGACCGAGTCGGTCGCCAAGTCCGTCCCGTGGATGGTCTCCTACGGCAACCACGACATGGAGGCCTGGTACTCGCCCAACGGCTACGGAGGTGAGGAGGCCCGCTTCACCCTGCCCGACAACGGGCCGGACAAGAAGCACCTGCCGGGCGTCTACTCCTTCGTCCACGGCAACACGGCGGTCATCTCCCTCGACCCCAACGACGTCTCCTTCGAGATCCCGGCGAACCTGGGCATCTCCGGCGGCACCCAGACCACATGGTTCGAGGCCCAGCTGAAGAAGTTCCGGGCGTCGAAGGACATCGACTTCGTCGTCGTGTTCTTCCACCACTGCGCGTACTGCACCTCCACGGCGCACGCCTCGGAGGGGGGCGTGCGACAGGAGTGGGTGCCGCTGTTCGAGAAGTACACGGTCGACCTCGTCATCAACGGCCACAACCACCAGTACGAGCGCACCGACGTCATCAAGGGCAACGCGGTCACCAAGAAGCTGCCGATCGGCGGCACCGCGTACCCCGAGTCCGAGGGTGTCGTGTACGTCACGGCGGGCGCCGCGGGCCGCAGCCTGTACGCCTTCTCCGCGCCGGACTCCTACGAGGGGCACCTGAACGAGGTCGACTCCGTCGCCTCCTTCGTCAACACCAAGGACGGCAAGGTCGACGAGACCGTCGCCTGGTCCCGGGTGCGCTACCTCAACTACTCGTTCCTGCGCGTGGACGTGGAGCCCGCGCCCCAGGGTCACTACGCCAGGCTGAAGGTCTCGGGCATCGCGGAGACCGGTGACCGGATCGACCACTTCACGGTGGCGCGCAGGGCCAAGTAGCCGAATCCGGCCGGTAGCCGGCACAGGCGGTCCTCACATCCTCCTGAGGACCGCCTGTTTGGCCGTCGTGAACTCCTCGTCGGTGAGCACTCCCTCACGGTGCAGCTCACCCAGCTCCCGCAGCCGCCGCAACAGGGCGTCGTGGTCGTCCCCGGCGGGGGAGGGCTGCCCGAGGAGCCGGGGCGCGTCCGGGCCCGCGTCCTTCCCGTCGGTCGCCGACGGGTGCGGCAGCCGCGCCTGCACCGCCGCGGCGACCAGCGCCATCAGCGGGTCCTTCTTGAAGCCCCACAGCTCCACCGCGTTCGGGTCGTACTTCGGCGGCGCCTTGGTGACCGCGCCCCGCACGGTGAACCGCAGGTGGCCGTTCTCCAGCCCGGCCGACGGACACCACTCGACGCCGGTGATCTCCTCGACGGGTATCGCGCGGGCGCCGGCCGCGGCCTTGGCGTCCTCCGTCTTCCAGTTCCACTCCAGGCGCACCCGCTCACCGTCGAAGCTCGCCGTGCCGTCCCCGGCGGACACCGACAGCGGGACGGAGGGGCCGGGCAGCAGGTACTCGGTCACGGGACCGGACGGAACCCCGTCCAGCAGCAGCGCGCCCCGCACCTCGTCCGCGAAGTACTCGGCGACGCCGTACCGGTCGGACTCCACGGCCAGCCGGTAGGGGTCGTGGGGCTCGGCGAGCCTCCCTCCGGTCGCCTGCAGCAGCGGATCGGCACCGTCGCGCAGCCGCAGTCTCAGCCGCCCCGACTTCCTGCCCTGCTCGAACGAGACCGCCGCCAACGCCCGTAAGGGCACGGTCACTTCCCCCAGTGTCCGGCGCACCAGACCGACGTTCTTGTCCCGCCCGGGAGTCAGACGCAGCGCGTCACCGTCGAAAACCCACGTCCCGTCCTTCTGGATGATCTCCGCCATACGGGGATTGTTTCACCGGATCTTGCGGGAGAGTGGTCTCTACCACTCGCGAAGTGAAGGGAGCGCGCTTGTGAGACGGCACCACAGAACGACTCCCCGTGTCACCCGACTGCTCGGCTCGCTGCTGCTGTTGGCGGCGGGCACGTTCACGCTCGGCGTGGCGCCGGCGGAACGCGTGACCGCCGACCAGCACCATGTGATCCCGCTCGGCAGGATCGTCCCGGCCCCCGCCTCCGTGGAACCGGGCGGAGCGCCCTACCGCATCGACCGCGACACCGCAGTACGTGTCGACGACAACTCTGAGGTCCGCCGGGTCGGCGCCTACCTGGCGGGCATCCTGCGCCCCTCGACCGGCTACCGCCTGCCCCTCACCGCGCACGGCCACGGCGGTATCCGACTGCGCCTCGCGAAGGGCCCGTTCGGTGCCGAGGGCTACCGCCTGCACAGTGGAGCCGACGGCGTCACCCTCACCGCCCGCACGCCCGCCGGCCTCTTCCACGGTGTCCAGACCCTGCGCCAGCTCCTGCCGCCCGCTGTCGAGAAGCACTCGGTGCAGCGCGGCCCGTGGCAGGTCGCCGGCGGCACCGTCCAGGACGCCCCGCGCTATCCCTACCGCGGAGCGATGCTCGACGTCTCCCGGCACTTCTTCACCGTCGGACAGGTCGAGCGCTACATCGACGAGCTGGCCCTCTACAAGATCAACGAACTGCATCTGCACCTCAGTGACGACCAGGGCTGGCGCATCGCGATCGACTCCTGGCCCCGCCTCGCCACGTACGGCGGCTCCACCCAGGTCGGCGGCGGCCCGGGCGGCCACTATACCAAGGCCGACTACCGGGAGATCGTCCGCTACGCCGCCTCCCGCTACCTGGAGGTCGTCCCCGAGATCGACATGCCCGGCCACACCAACGCGGCCCTCGCCTCCTACCCCCAGCTGAACTGCGACGGCACCGCACCCCCGCTGTACACCGGCACCGAGGTCGGCTTCAGCTCACTGTGCGCGCCGAAGCCGGTCACCTACGACTTCGCGGACGACGTCATCCGCGAGCTCGCCGCGCTCACCCCGGGCCGCTACCTGCACATCGGCGGAGACGAGGCGCACTCCACCAGCCACGCCGACTACGCGGCCTTCATGGACCGGGTGCAGCCGATCGTCGCCAGGTACGGCAAGACGGTCATCGGCTGGCACCAGTTGACCGGGGCCACCCCGGCGAAGGGGGCCCTGGCGCAGTACTGGGGCCTGGACGACACCGCCGCCGCGGAGAAGGCGCAGGTCGTCAAGGCCGCCGAGCACGGGACCGGACTGATCCTGTCCCCGGCCGACCGGCTCTACCTGGACATGAAGTACACCGAGGACACCCCGCTCGGCCAGGACTGGGCGGGCCTGGTGGAGGTGCGACGGGCCTACGACTGGGACCCGGGCGACTACCTCCCGGGGGCCCCTGCCGCAGGGATCAGGGGCATCGAGGCACCGCTGTGGACCGAGACCATCCGGACCTCCGCGGACATCGACCGCATGGCCTTCCCCCGGCTGCCCGGCGCCGCCGAACTGGGCTGGTCCCCGGCGGCCACCCACGACTGGGACGCCTACAAGGCGCGTCTGGCGGCCCAGGCCCCGCGCTGGGACGCACTCGGCATCGGCTACTACCGGTCGCCCCAGGTGCCCTGGCCGGCCGGCTGACACAGGGCCGACGGGCACCCCGGTGGACCGTACACCGGGGCGCCCGTCCGTCCGGCGGTCAGAACCCCGCCATCGGGTTCTCCAGGCTGCCGACGAGCTGCAGCGCCCCCGACGGGTCCGCCAGGTCCACCATCTGCCGGTTGTCGCGCAGCTGCAGACGGTTGAGGCAGGACAGGGCGAACTCCGGGGCGAACACGTCGTACTGGCGGAACCGGTCGGCGAGTTCGGGCGTCGCCTCCTGGTACTCGCGGGTGACCTCGGCGACCGTGCGCCAGAAGGTCTCCTCCGCCAGGATCCCCTCATCGGCCAGGATCGCGGACAGGAAGCGGAAGAAGCAGTCGAAGACGTCCGTGAAGATCGACAGGAGCTTCTTGTCCTCGGGGACCTCGACACGGATGCGCCGGACCTCGGGCGGCAGCACCGCTTCCGGGTCCATGACGGCTATCTCCTCCGCGATGTCCTTGTAGACGGCGCGCTGTACGGCACCGTCCTTCAGGACGAGGATCACGTTCTCGCCGTGCGGCATGAAGGCCAGGTCGTAGGCGTAGAAACTGTGCAGGAGCGGCGTGTAGTAAGCCTGGAGGTAGCGGCGCAGCCACTGGGCGGGGGACAGCCCGGACCGCTCGATCAGCGCGCCCGCGAAGGACGCGCCCTCGTGGTCCACGTGCAGCAGCGAGGCCATGGTGACCAGGGACTCGCCCTCCTGGAGCGACGGCACCGGGCTCTCCCGCCACAGCGCGGCCAGCATCTTGCGGTACGGGGAGTACCGGTCGGTGGCCCGCTCGTACTCCAGGTGCCGGTAGCCGACGGCCGCCCGCTCCCGGATGACCGTCAGGCCGGTCGACTTCAGCACGGGGTCGTTGTCGACGAGCCGGGCCAGCCAGTCGTTGATGGCCGGGGTGGCCTCCATGTAGGCGGCCGACAGGCCGCGCATGAAGCCCATGTTGAGGACGGAAAGGGCCGTCTTCACGTAGTGCTTCCCGGGGTGGGAGGCGTTGAAGAAGGTCCGGATGGACTGCTGGGCGAGGTACTCGTCGTCGCCCTCGCCGAGGCACACCAGGTGCCGGCGCGCCACCTCGGCGGCGAAGGTGACGGCGAGCTTGTTCCACCACTGCCAGGGGTGGACGGGGATGAGGAGGTAGTCGCCGGGGTCGAGGCCCTGGCCGGTGAGCGTGGCGCGGAACCGCTCCAGCGTGGCCTCGCCCAGCTCGTCCCGCAGGAACGCCTCGTACTCGATGCCGGCCCCGGCCGTGAACGCCGCCCGTGACCGGTGCGCCGCCAGCCACACCAGCCGGACGGGGCTCGCGGTCTCGGGGGCGTACGACAGGTACTCGTGGACACCGAAGCCGAGCCGCCCGTTGTTGGCGACGAAGCAGGGGTGGCCCTCGGTCATGCCGGTCTCGACGGCCTGGAAGTCGCTCGCGGCCAGCTCGGCGGCCGTTACCCGCGGCTTGGCGAGCTTGTAGCAGGTGCCGGAGAGGGTCGAGGAGATCTCCTCCAGGTAGACCGGCAGGATGTCGTCGCCGAGACCCAGCGACTGCTTGAGCTCGATGAAGAAGTCCAGTGCGGCGAGGGGGAGTTCGCTGCCGTCACGGTGGCGGGTGATCGAGTCGGCGGCCACCTGCCAGTGGTCCAGGGCGCGGCGGACCGCGCTGAAGCGGTAGCGGGTCAGGCCGTCGTCGCTGCGGACGACGTACGAGTCCCCCTCCGCCTCCGGTGTGATCAGCCGCTCGTGCGCGAACTCGGCGAGGGCCTTGCGTACGAGGAGACGGTTGGCCTGCTCCCAGCGCTCGGGGGAGAGATGGGCCACGGCGTCGGCGAGGCTCATACGGCCACCCCCGTCGCGGCGGTGAACCGCTCACGCGTGCAGAAGCTCAGCAACGCCTTCTTCTCCGGCTTGTCGATCTCCCGTTCAGGCACGAACCCGACGGCTTCGTTCAGGGCGTGCACGGCCTTGTTGCGGACGTCCGGTTCGACGACGACGCGCCGCACCGCCGGGTCCGCGAAGAGATGCGCCATCACGGCCGTGATGACCGCCCGGGTGAACCCGTGCACGGGGGTGTCGGCCGGCGCGACCAGGAAGTGCATCCCGACGTCGCCGGGCCGCGCCTCGTACAGGCCGGTCAGTTCCCGGTGGGCGGGGTCGTACTTCTCCATGAGGAAGGCGGGAGCCCCGCCGTGCAGGCCGAGGAAGGCGTGGTGGTGCTCGTCGGCGGCGATCTCCGTGTAGGCGCGCTCGACGTCCTCGGGACTCGCGTCCTGCATCATCCAGAACGCCGCCTTGGGGTGGGTGACCCAGCCGTGCAGCAGTTCGGCGTCCTTGACGGGGTCCAGGGGGCGGAAGGCGAGGGTCATACGGCGAACTCCTGGAAGGCGATCGACTTCTCGACCGGGTAGTACTCGGACCCGAGCAGCTCACGGATGATGTACGCGTTGCGGTACGCGCCCATGCCCAGGTCGGGTGAGGTGATGCTGTGCGTGTGGACTCCGGCGTTCTGCAGGAACACGCCCCGGCCCGTGACGTCGACGCTGTAGTTGCGGGCGACGTCGAAGCGGCCGTGGCCGTCGAAGCGGAGGCGGCCCCGCAGGGGGGCGAGGAAGGCCGGCGGTTCGTAGTGGTAGCCGGTGGCCAGCACCAGGCCCTCGGAACGGATCTCGAAGTCCTTGTCCTGCTCGTCCTGGTGGAAGCCGAGCGTGTACGAGCCGTCCTCGTACCGGGCCTCGACCAGCGAGGAGTTGGTGAGCAGACGGGTGGGGACCGGGCGGTCGCCGCTGGTGACGTTCTTCTGGTACAGCAGGTCGAAGATGTCGTTGATCAGATCCGAGTTGATGCCCTTGAACAGCCCCTTCTGCTGCTTCTCCAGCCGGTAGCGGGTCTCCTCGGGCAGGGCGCGGAAGTAGTCGACGTAGTCCGGGGACGTCATCTCCAGGGTCAGCTTGGTGTACTCCAGCGGGAAGAACCGCGGGGAGCGGGTGACCCAGTTGAGCTCGTAGCCGTGGACGTCGATCTCGGAGAGGAGCTCGTGGTAGATCTCCGCGGCGCTCTGGCCGCTGCCCACGACCGTGAGGGATCTCTTCGCCCGCAGCTCCGCCTTGCGGTGCATGTACTGCGCGGTGTGGACCGGGTCGCCGCCGAGTTCCCGGCACGCCTCGGGAACGAACGGGACGGTGCCCGTGCCGAGGACCAGATGGCGGGCGTGGAACGTTTCGCCGGCCTCGGTGCGTACGACGTACACCTCGGCGGCCTCGTCGTACGCCGCCTCGGTGACCGTCGTGCCGAAGCGGACGCTGCTCAGTTTGCCCGCGGCCCAGCGGCAGTAGTCGTCGTACTCGACACGCAGCGGGTAGAAGTTCTCGCGGATGTAGAACGAGTACAGCCTGCCCTTCTCCTTCAGGTAGTTGAGGAAGGAGTACGGGGAGGTGGGGTCGGCCAGGGTGACCAGGTCCGACATGAACGGGGTCTGGAGGTGGGCGCCGTCGAGGAACATGCCCGCGTGCCACTCGAAGCCGGGCTTGGACTCCAGGAAGACGCCGCTCAGTTCGCCGATCGGCTCGGTGAGGCAGGCGAGGCCGAGGTTGAAGGGGCCGAGCCCGATGCCCAGGAAGTCGTAAGGGGCGGTCGGGGCTTCAGGACGCTCGGTCAAGGGACTCTCCCAGGTACTGCTCGGCGTGGCCGGCGATCAGGCCGAGGACGGCGGCGATGTCGTCCGGCGTCGTCTCGGGATTGAGCAGGGTGAACTTCAGGTAGTGGCGGCCGTCGACCTTGGTGCCCGCGACGACGGCGTCACCGGAGGCGAACAGGGCCGCCCGGGCGTGCAGGTTGGCGCGGTCGATCTCGGCCGGGTCGGTGACGGCGGCGGGGACGTAGCGGAAGACGAGGGTGGAGAGGGAGGGTTCGACGACGACCTCGAAGCGGGGATCGGCCGCCAGGAGCCCGAAGCCCTCCCGGGCGAGGTCGCAGACCTCGTCGAAGAGTTCGCCGATGCCGTCGGCGCCCATGGTGCGCAGGGTCATCCACAGTTTGAGGGCATCGAAACGGCGCGTGGTCTGCAGGGACTTGTCGACCTGGTTGGGGACGCGCTCGGCCGCCGTGCGGCGCGGGTTGAGGTACTCGGCGTGATAGGTGGCGTGACGCAGCGTCGAGGCGTCCCGGACCAGCAGCGCGGAGGAACTCACCGGCTGGAAGAAGGACTTGTGGTAGTCGACGGTGACCGAGTCGGCGCGTTCGATGCCGCCCAGCAGGTCGCGGCGGGTGCGGGAGACCAGCAGCCCGCAGCCGTAGGCGGCGTCCACGTGCAGCCACGCCCCGTACTGGGTGCAGAGTCCCGCGATCTCGGGCAGCGGGTCGATGGAGCCGAAGTCGGTGGTGCCGGCGGTGGCGACGACGGCCATCGGGACGAGACCGTTCTTCCCGCAGCGTTCCAGTTCGCGGGCGAGCGCGACGGTCTGCATGCGCTTGTCGTGGTCGACGGGGACCGGGACCACGGCCTCCGGGTCCAGCCCCAGGAGCTTGGCGGACTTCTGCACGCTGAAGTGACTCACCTCGGAGGCGAAGATCCGCAGGTCGGAGGTGGATTCGCACTTGGCCTCCTCACGGGCGAGGAGCAGCGCCTGGAGGTTGGACTGGGTGCCGCCGGAGGTGAACACCCCGTCGGCGGACGGGCCGAGGCCGATGCGGGCGGCCGTCCAGTCGATGAGCCGGCGTTCGATCAGGGTGCCGCCGGCCGACTGGTCCCAGGTGTCCAGCGAGGAGTTGACGGCGGAGAGCACGGCCTCGCCGAGCACCGCCGGGATGACCACCGGGCAGTTGAGGTGGGCGAGATAGCGGGGGTGATGGAAGTAGACCGCGTCCCGGAGGTACACCTCCTCCAGCTCGTCCAGCACCGCGGTGGTGTCGTGCAGCGGGCGGTCGAGGTCGATCCCGTCGACAAGGGGGGCGAGGGCGTCGGCCGTGACGCCGGTGAACGGGCTTTCCGTGGTGGCGAGTTTGGCCGCCACCCGCTCGACTCCTTCGGTCACGGAGCGGCGGTAGTGCTCCGCGGTGAGGTCATTGAGCAGGTGCGAGCGCATGTGGGGGTCCTCCGAGGGGGCGATCCGTACGGGGAGTCGGGATCAACTTAGGTTAGCCTAACCTAAGTTGATCGTCTCGAAACCCGGCCTTCCCGTGACCGCCGTCACCTCGCCCCACTCCGACCGGAGTTACTCCGACACCCTCAGCTGTTCCTCGGTCATGCCCCGCCGCCAGTAGCCGACGAAGGTGACGCTCCGGCGGTCGACGCCACGCTCGCCGACGAAGTGCCGGCGCAGCGCCTTGACGCACCCGGACTCGCCCGCGATCCAGACGTACGGGCGTTCGGCGGGCGGGAGATGTGCCTCGCGCAGGGTGTCGAGGGCCGTGGGGGACGACCCCTCGGTGCCGCTCGGGTCGCGTACGAGCCAGGTCACCTCGGCGTCCGCGTCGGTCACGACGTCCTGGATGTCACCGGCGTCGTCCACCTCCAGCCAGGCGCGCACGCGGGTGCCGGCCGGCAGGGACTCCAGGGTGGCGCAGGCGGCGGGTACGGCGGACTCGTCGCCCCACATCACCACCAGGTCGGTCCCCTCGGGCGGACGGAAGCGGATCGCGCGGTTGTCGGCGACGGCCGGGCCGAGCAGCAGCACCCGGTCGCCCGGGGCGGCGCCGGACGCCCAGCGGGAGGCGGGTCCCGACGGGCTGTGCAGCGCGAAGTCGATGTCGATCTCGTCGGGCTCGCGGCGCAGTGCCCGCAGGGTGTACGAGCGCATCACCGCCCGCACGTCGTCGGGGAGTTCGCGCCAGCCCTGCCACCACCCGTCACCCAGCTCCATCGGCACGACCGGCTCCGGCTGGCCGGGGTGCGGCAGGAACAGGGACAGGGACTGGTCCCGCCCCCGGGAGCGGAAGGCGTGCAGGTCCGGCCCGCCGAAGGTGACCCGGACGAGAGACGGGCCGAGCCGCCGCGTCGTCACGACCTGGAGGGAGAAGAAACGGAACGGTGCGGCTACGGCGGTGGTCATATGGTGCTCCTGAGTCGTAGTCAGGGGGGCGGCATACGCGCCCAAGGGGCGCGGGGAACTGCGCGATCAGCCACGACGGGCCGGTAGTTCACCCACTACCGACGGCCCCGCGGCGCTCTTCGGCCCTCACGGCGGAGCGCCTAGCTGACCTTCTTGGCGTTCTCGATGGCCTTCGCGAGGTCCTCGAGGAGCGGCACACACTTGTCGTACGACAGGATCGGCTCGGGGTTGCGGGCGATGACCTGGCCGGCCTTGACGGCGGGCAGCTTCTTCCACGTCCCCTCGGTGATGTCGGCGGGCTGGATGGCCGAGGAGCGGTTGTCCATCATGATGATGTCCGCGTCGTACTTGTCGACGTTCTCCCAGCTCAGCGACTCGTACCAGCCGCCGCCCTTGGCCTTGGCCTTCTCCGGGGGCTCGACGAGGCGTACGCCGAGGGACTTGAAGTACTCCAGGTCGATCGACAGGTTGGAACCGGAGACGTAGAACAGGTCCTGGCTGGCGGAACCGGCCATCACCTTGATGTCCGGCTTGGCCTTGGCGGCGGCCCGCAGCCGGGCCGCCGCGTCCTCGAACCGCTTCTTGGCCGCGGTGACCTTGGCGGCGGAGGTGTCCGCCCCGAGGGACTTGGCGAGCGCCAGCATGCGCTGGAGCGGCTCGGTCAGCTGGCGGTCGTAGACGGAGATGCCGACGCTCGGGGCGCCGAGGGCCAGGATCTTCTTCTTCGACTCGTCGGGGACGTACCAGAGCGTGCCGGCGTCGTCGAACATGGTGGAGACGAGGAGATCGGGCGCGAGGGCCGCGTACTTCTCGATGTTGAACTGGCCCCACTCGTTGCCGAGCACCGTCACCTTGCCGACGTCCAGGTCGCCGGCCTGGGCGTCGGCCTTGCCGTCCTTGGTCTTCGTCGGGCCGAAGACCCCCTTGGCCTGGATGCCGTAGTCGTACAGCGCGGCGGCCACACCGACGAACGCGACGATGTTCGCCGGGACCTTGTCGGCCTTGGCGGTGGTGCCGCGGTCGTCCTTGAAGGACCAGGGGCCGGACTTGCCCGCCGCCGTGCCGCTGCCCGAGCCCCCGCTCTTCCCGTCGTCGTCCCCGCAGGCCGCCAGCGCGGCGCCGAGACCGAGGGCACCGCCCGCGGCGAGGATGCCGCGACGAGTGAGGTGGGTGGCACGGGCATGGGGCATGGGTATGACTGCTTTCGAACAGGGCTCGGTGCCCGCCGGACAGGTCCAAGATAGGTTAGCCTAACCTCATCTGATGTCCAGTGGGCGGGGTTCCATCGCGGCGTGCATCGCGCCTAGCCTGCTCCGCATGCCCGACGACACCACGCCCGCGGGGCGCGACGACCGGCCCGAGGAATCACGGCGGGTACACCTCGGCCGGACGTTCGACGAGGACGCGGAGCTGTACGACCGGGCCAGGCCCGGGTATCCGCCGGAGCTGTACGACGACCTCGCGGAACTCGCGGGCGCCGGCCCCGGCAGCCGCCTGCTGGAGGTGGGCTGCGGGACCGGCCAGGCAACCGTTCCGCTGGCCGGACGGGGCTGCCGGATCACGGCCGTCGAGGCCAGCGCGAACATGGCCGCGGTCGCCCGCCGCAACCTGGCCGGGGCCGGAGCCGGGGCGGTGGAGGTGGTGACGGCCGAGTTCGAGAACTGGCCGCTGCCCGAGGAGCCGTTCGACGCGGTCGTCTCGGCGACGGCGTTCCACTGGATCGACCCGGCCGTACGGATGGCCAAGGCCGCCGACGCGCTACGTCCGGGCGGGGCGCTCGCCGTGGTGCGCACCCAGCATGTGAGGGGCGGCACCGAGGAGTTCTTCGTCGAGGTCCAGCGCTGCTACGAGCGTTTCGACCCGGCGACGCCGCCCGGACTGCGACCTCCCGCCGCCGCCGACATCGACGGCGCGGACCACGCGGAGGAGGTGGCGCGCAGCGGCCGGTTCGGCCCCACGGTCTTCCGCCGCTACGAGCAGGACCTGACGTACACCACAGCGGAGTACCTGGACGTGCTGCGGACCTATTCCGGTCACCGGGCTCTGTCGGAGGTTGCCAGGAACGGGCTGTTGGCGTGCATCGCCGGCCTGATCGACGGGCGGTACGGCGGCCGGGTGACGAAGCGTTACCTCATCGAGCTGGCGGTGTCACGCAGGGGCCGCCCGCTCTCCATGGCGTGAGGCGCTCGGCACCCCCTCGCCTGACCCTGGCGCCCAGCAGGGCAAGGGGCGTGCATCGTCTCGTCCTAGCCGTTGATGTCGAGTGCTGTTCCGTACAGCCGGTCCACCTTCAACCGGATGACCACTCGACGCTCGGCGACCAACTGCTCCAGAAACGCGTCCTCATCCTCCGGCTTCGCAGCCTGCGGGATCATTCCGAGCAGTTCCCGGCCGACCGCGTCGCCAGGCACCGCCGTGGTCTCGGAGACCTCGGCCTCGCCTTCGGCGACGGCGAACGACCACACGTCGCCGCCCTGCACATGCAGCGAGGCACGCGGATCGCGCCGCAGGTGAGCGACCTTGATGCGGTCGACCGTCGTGGAGAACCGCACGATGCGGGCCTCGGGGTCCCAGCTGTACAGCATGGTGGTCAGGTGCGGATGTCCACTGCGCTTGACCGTGGCGAGCGTGCCGAACTGCTGCTTGCCCAGCAGGTTGGAGAGGGCTTCGTCGGACAGGGGGCGAGGCGCTGGTCCTTGAGTCATGACGTGTTCAACATCCGTGGCCGCCCAACAATTTCGTGGACCCGGTGAGCCCCACCGCCACTTCCACGACACGCCCCGGAAGAGGCGGGCGCGCATGTGCTGGGTGAGGTTCTCGAGTATCTCGCGCAGCCAAGGACTGCGGACGGCCGGTAGTCGGACCAGGGCGTGCTGGAACGTTCCCCAGTCGGCCCGGAACAGGCGATGAGGGCGTGGCGGGGGCGGGTCGTCGCGCAGGACCCCGTCGGGTGTGGCGCCCGGCGTGGGAAGGTATGGCTGGGGAAAGGCCAGCGACAGCCACATCCCGAACGGCAGCGGCACCGGGTACGCCGATGCCGCCGGGCCGGCGGGGACCCAGGCCTGCCCCGTCCGCGGGTGGACCGGCACGAGGACGATGTCGACGCCCGTGTCGCAGTGCGGTGCCAGTCGGCCCATGTGTTTTCACCCGTGGTCGCTGAGTTCGCCACCAGGCCGGGCGGCCGTCTTGCAGATACCGCGGTCGGCGTTGTGCGAGGGCCAGTAGAGCCGCACCGAGCCTGCGCCGCATTCGCTCGCCCACCAATGTCAGCGCCGTCTCGGCGGAGACCGGCAGGGAGGGCCTGCCGCCTGTGGGACGCCGTCGAGGGGCACATCGCACGCTGGTGTGCCGACGGGGCGCAGCCGCTGGAACGCTTCCGCATCACCGTCACCGCCGAGCGGCAGCCGGTCACCCGGGCCACGCACCGACCCGTACGAAGAAGTTCCCCGCGGCCGCGCCCCGCCGGAACCGGCTCAGCCCGCCAGCCCCAACTCCCGCGCGATCAGCATCCGCTGGACCTCGCTCGTGCCCTCGCCGATTTCGAGGATCTTGGAGTCGCGCCACATGCGGGCGACCGGGTACTCGTTCATGAAGCCGTAGCCGCCGTGGATCTGGGTGGCGTCGCGGGCGTTGTCGACGGCGATCGTGGACGAGTACAGCTTGGCCAGGGCCGCCTCCTTCTTGAAGGGCTCGCCCGCGACCAGCCGGCTCGCCGCGTCGCGCCAGGCCAGGCGGGCCGTGTGGGCCTTCATCTCCATGTCGGCGATCTTGAACTGGACGGCCTGGTTGGCGCCGATGGGCCTGCCGAAGGCGTGCCGTTCCTTCGCGTACTTCACCGACTCGTCGACGCAGCCCTGGGCCAGGCCGGTCGCCAGGGCCGCGATGGCGATGCGGCCCTCGTCGAGGATGCGCAGGAACTGGGCGTACCCCCGGCCCTCCTCGCCCAGGAGGTTGGCGGCCGGGACGCGGACGTCGGCGAAGGACAGCTCGCGGGTGTCGGAGGCGTTCCAGCCGACCTTGGAGTAGGGGGCGGCCACCGTGAAGCCCGGGGTGCCGGACGGGACGATGATCGAGGAGATCCGCGGTTTGCCGTCCGGTTTGCGGCCGGTCACCGCCGTCACCGTCACCAGTCCGGTGATGTCCGTGCCGGAGTTGGTGATGAAGCACTTGCTGCCGTTGATCACCCACTCGTCGGTGTCCGGGTCCAGCCGGGCCGTGGTGCGGGTGGCCCCCGCGTCGCTGCCGCCGTCCGGTTCCGTCAGGCCGAACGCGCCGAGGATCTCGCCCGAGCAGAGGCGGGGGAGCCACTCGCGTTTCTGCGCCTCGGTGCCGAAGACGTGGACCGGCATCGCTCCCAGGGAGACGCCCGCTTCCAGCGTGATGGCCACCGAGGAGTCCACCCGGGCCAGCTCCTCCAGCGCGATGCCCAGCGCCAGGTAGTCGCCGCCCATGCCGCCGTACTCCTCCGGGAACGGCAGACCGAACAGGCCCATCCGGCCCATCTCACGGACGATCTCGTAGGGGAACTCGTGCCGCTCGTAGAAGTCACCGATCTTCGGCGCCACGACGTCGTGGGCGAACTCCTCCACGGTGCGGCGGAGTTCCTCCAGTTCGGGGGAGAGGCGGTGGTCCATGACGATCACTGGTCCTTGTGGGAGAGAGCGCGAACGGTGCGGGACGGGCTGGGCCGGCCCAGCTGTTCGGCCATCCACACGCTGGTGGCGGTGAGACGGCCGAGGTCGACCCCGGTTTCGATACCGAGGCCGTGGAGCATCCACACGAGGTCTTCGGTGGCGAGGTTCCCGGTGGCGGACTTGGCGTAGGGGCAGCCGCCCAGGCCGCCGGCGGAGGCGTCGACGGTGGTGACGCCGTGCTGCAGTGCGGCGTAGGTGTTGGCGAGGGCCTGGCCGTAGGTGTCGTGGAAGTGCACGCCGATCACGTTCGTCGGCACGCCCGCCTCGTTGAGGGCGGCCAGGAGCGCCAGGACATGGCCGGGCGTGGCGACCCCGATGGTGTCGCCGAGGCTCAGCTCGTCACAGCCCATGTCGACCAGAGCCCTGCACACGCGCACCACCTGGTGGACGGGTACGGCGCCCTCCCAGGGGTCGCCGAAGCACATCGACACGTACCCGCGCACGTGCACCCGCTTGTCCTTGGCGTGCCGCACCACCGGGTCGAACACGGCCAGGGACTCGTCGACGGTGCGGTTGAGGTTGGCCTTCGCGAAGGACTCGGTCGCGCTGGCGAAGACGGCGACGCGGCGGGCGCCGAGCGCGAGGGCGCGGTCCAGGCCGCGCTGGTTCGGCACCAGCACGGGCAGGGCCGCGTCCAGATCGCCGACGAGCGGGAACAGCTGCTCCGCGTCGGCCAGTTGGGGCACCCATTTGGGGTGGACGAAGCTGGTGGCCTCGATCGTCGTCAGGCCCGCGTCGGCCAGCCGGCGGATGAACTCCGCCTTGACCTCGGTGGGCACGGCCGTCTTCTCGTTCTGCAGCCCGTCGCGTGCGCCGACCTCGTGGATCCGCACCCGCGCCGGCAGATCCTGGGCCGGTACGGCCATGGGCAGTCCCTCGACGGTCATCCCGCCTCCTCCTCCAGCGGTGCGATGACGGCCAGCACCTGGTCCATGGCGACCGCCGTGCCGGGCCGCACGTCCAGTTCGGCGACCGTGCCGGGGTGCGGGGCGCAGATGACGTGCTCCATCTTCATCGCCTCGACCACGAGCAGGCTCTGCCCCGCGGTGACCTCGTCCCCGACGGCGACCTTCACCACCGTCACCGTGCCCGGCATGGGCGCGGTGAGCGAGTCGGCGCCCGCGTGCGCGGACCGGGTGAGGGAGGCCGCCACCGGGTCGTGGTCGCGCACCTGCCAGGCGTCGCCGTCGCGGCCGAGCCAGTCGGCGGCACGGTGGAAGGTGTGGCGGACGCCGTCGAGGGTGACGGCGACCCGGTCGCCGGTGACCGTGTGCGTGCCGCGCGGGGTGTACTCCACGGGGTCCTGCACCCGCAGAGGGAAGCCGACGGGCTTCGGGGTACCGCCGAGCCGCCACCCGCTCGGCACCGAGAACGGGTCCGTCCACCCCTCGCCGGCGGGCCTGAGCGCCTCCAGCCGTACGGCCGCCGCCGCCTCGTACACCTCCTCGGGCACGTCCGTGGGGACCAGCTCGTCCACCACCCGCTCCACCAGCCCGGTGTCCAGCTCGCCCGCGACGACCGCCGGATGCGCCAGCAGCCGGCGCAGGAACCCGGCGTTGGTCTGCACCCCCAGCGTGACCGTCTCCGCGAGGGCGGCCCGCAGCTTCCTGAGCGCGGTCGCGCGGTCCGGCCCGTACGCGATCACCTTGGACAGCATTGGGTCGTACAGGCTGCCGACCTCGCTGCCCTCGCTGAGGCCGCTGTCGGTGCGGACGCCGTCGCCCCGCGGCTCGTTCAGCCGCAGCACGGTGCCGCCGGTGGGCAGGAACCCGCGCGCCGGGTCCTCCGCGCAGATCCGGGCCTCCACCGCGTGCCCGGTCAGCCGTACGTCCTGCTGGGCGAATGCCAGTCGTTCCCCGGCCGCCACCCGCAGCTGCCACTCCACCAGGTCGAGCCCCGTGACCAGCTCGGTCACCGGATGCTCGACCTGGAGCCGGGTGTTCATCTCCATGAAGTAGTAGGAAGAGGGGTCGCCGCCGGGGACGATGAACTCCACCGTGCCCGCGCCCCGGTACCCGCACGAGCGTGCCGCCTGCACGGCGGCCTCACCCATCGCGGCCCGGGTCTCCTCGTCGAGGAGCACGCTCGGCGCCTCCTCGATGACCTTCTGGTGCCTGCGCTGCAGCGAGCACTCGCGCTCGCCCAGGTGGACGACGTTCCCGTGCCCGTCGGCCAGCACCTGGATCTCGATGTGCCGCGGCCGGTCCACCCACCGCTCGACGAGCAGCGTGTCGTCACCGAACGAGGCGCGGGCCTCCCGGCGGGCGGCGGCGATCTCCTCGTCCAGCACGGCCAGGTCCCGCACCAGACGCATGCCCTTGCCGCCCCCGCCGGCCGACGGCTTGAGCAGTACGGGCGCACCCAGCGAGCGCGCCGCCTCCGCGAGTTCGGGGTCCCGTCCGCCGGGCACGACCGGCACCCCGGCGGCCTGCACCGTCTCCTTGGCCCGGATCTTGTCGCCCATCAGCGCGATCGCGTCCGCAGGCGGGCCGACGAAGACCAGTCCCGCCTCCTCGCACGCGCGCGCGAAGCCCGCGTTCTCCGCGAGGAAGCCGTACCCGGGGTGCACGGCCTGCGCGCCCGTGCGGGCGGCGGCGTCCAGCAGCCGCTCCACCGACAGATAGCTCTCGGCCGCAGGCGCCGGACCGATCCGTACCGCCGTGTCGGCCTCCCGGACGTGCCGCGCGTCGGCGTCGGCGTCGGAGAACACGGCGACGGAGCGCACACCCATCGACCGCAGCGTACGGATGACGCGTACGGCGATCTCGCCCCGGTTGGCCACCAGCACTGTGTCGAACATGGTCGTCAAGTCCCCCCTCACATCCGGAAGACGCCGAACTGGGGATCACCCAGGGGCGCGTTGGCACAGGCGGTCAGGGCCAGGCCCAGCACCTGGCGGGTCTCCAGCGGGTCGATGACCCCGTCGTCCCAGAGCCGGGCGGTGGCGTAGTAGGCGTTGCCCTGCCGCTCGTACTGCGCGCGGATCGGCGCCTTGAAGGCCTCTTCCTCCTCGGCGGGCCACTCCTCGCCCCGGCCTTCCAGCTGGTCCCGCTTGACGGTGGCGAGGACGGAGGCGGCCTGCTCGCCGCCCATCACGGAGATCTTGGCGCCCGGCCACATCCACAGGAAGCGGGGCGAGTAGGCCCGCCCGCACATGGAGTAGTTCCCGGCGCCGTACGACCCGCCGACGACGACCGTCAGCTTCGGCACGCGCGTACAGGCCACCGCCGTGACCATCTTCGCGCCGTGCTTGGCGATGCCGCCGGCCTCGTAGTCCTTGCCGACCATGAAGCCGGAGATGTTCTGGAGGAACACCAGCGGGATCCCGCGCTGGTCGCACAGCTCGATGAAGTGGGCGCCCTTCTGGGCGGACTCGGAGAACAGGATGCCGTTGTTGGCGACGATCCCGACCGGGTGGCCGTGGATCCGGGCGAAGCCGGTGACCAGGGTCTGCCCGAACTCGGCCTTGAACTCGGCGAACCGGGAGCCGTCGACCACGCGCGCGATGACCTCGCGGATGTCGTAGGGGGTGCGGGAGTCGACGGGTACGGCGCCGTACAGCCCGTAGGGGTCGACCTTCGGTTCGACGGCGGGCCGGACCTCCCAGGGGAGGGGCCCGCGCGCGGGGAGGGTCGCGACGATGTCGCGCACGATCCTGAGGGCGTGGGCGTCGTCCTCGGCGAGGTGGTCGGTGACGCCGGAGACCCGGGAGTGCACCTCGCCGCCGCCGAGCTCCTCCGCGGTGACGACCTCGCCGGTGGCGGCCTTCACCAGCGGCGGGCCGCCGAGGAAGATCGTGCCCTGGTTGCGGACGATCACGGCCTCGTCGCTCATCGCCGGGACGTACGCCCCGCCGGCGGTGCAGGAGCCGAGCACGGCCGCGATCTGCGGGATCCCGGCGCCGGACATCCGGGCCTGGTTGTAGAAGATCCGCCCGAAGTGCTCACGGTCGGGGAAGACCTCGTCCTGCATGGGCAGGAAGGCGCCGCCGGAGTCGACGAGGTAGAGGCAGGGCAGCCGGTTCTCGAGGGCGACCTCCTGCGCGCGCAGGTGCTTCTTCACCGTCATCGGGTAGTACGTCCCGCCCTTGACGGTGGCGTCGTTGGCGACGATCACGCACTCGCGCCCGCTCACCCGCCCGATCCCGGCGATGACACCGGCGGCCGGGGCCTGGCCCTCGTACAT
>NZ_JBSFIK010000018.1:78529-120291 GCF_053597535.1 Streptomyces sp. NPDC001348
AACGGTGGCGTCGTTGGCGACGATCACGCACTCGCGCCCGCTCACCCGCCCGATCCCGGCGATGACACCGGCGGCCGGGGCCTGGCCCTCGTACATCCCGTCGGCCGCCAGCGGGGCCAGTTCCAGGAAGGGTGAGCCGGGGTCGAGGAGGGTGTCCACCCGGTCCCGGGGCAGCAGCTTGCCGCGCGCGGTGTGGCGGGCGCGGGCCTTCTCGCCACCGCCGAGCGCCGCCACGGCGAGCTTGCCGCGCAGCTCCTCGACGAGGGCGCGGTGCGCTTCCTCGTTGGCTCGCCAGGCCTCCGACGCGGGGTCTGCCGCGCTGTGAAGCTCCGGTGCCTCGTGCATCCTTGCGGTCCCCTCACCCAGTGATCGACTGTTAATGAGCGTTAACCATTTCCTTCAGGTTAACGAGCGCTAACCTCGCTGTCTAGAATTGTTCTCATGGCCACCAGAACCGACGCCTCCACCCGACGCGAGCAGATCCTCAAGGAGGCCGCGCGGCTCTTCGCCGAACGCGGCTTCCACGGCGTCGGGGTCGACGAGATAGGGGCGGCGGTCGGCATCAGCGGGCCCGGCCTCTACCGCCACTTCCCGGGCAAGGACGCCATGCTCGCCGAGCTGCTGGTCGGCATCAGCGGCCAGCTGCTGACCGGGGCCAAGCGGCGCCTGGCGGAGGCCGACGGTGCGGCTGCCCCGGAGACGGTCCTCGACTCGCTCATCGAGGGGCACATCGACTTCGCGCTCGACGACCGCCCACTCATCACCCTGCACGACCGCGAGCTGGACCGCCTCCGCGACAGCGACCGGAAACTGGTCCGCCAGCTCCAGCGGCAGTACGTCGAGCTGTGGGTGGAGGTGGTCCGCGAGGTCTACCCGGACCTGGCCGAACCGGCGGCCCGCTCGGCCGTCCACTCGGTCTTCGGCCTGCTGAACTCCACACCGCACCTGGGCCGCGCCGGCTCCCTCCCGGGGCGGGGCGCCACGGCGGTGCTGCTGCACCGGATGGCGCGGGGGGCGTTCGAGGCGGCGGGGGTGGCCGGGGGCTGAGTCGAGGCGGGGCCGGTGTCGGTCCGCGTCGATATGCTCGGACCATGGGCATGGATTACGCCAAGATGCGTGCGATCGCCGAGGAGCTCGGGGCCTACGCCGAGCAGCTTGAAGGGGCTTGGAGCGTCGAGATCGGTCCCTCAGGCCCGATACTGGCCATGATGTGCCCGTCGAAGCGGCACGAGGGGACGGTCAGTCGCATCCGTAATCAGCTCAATGCGCAGCTCCCCGCCACCCATTCGGGGTACGTCTGTGAGAACGGCCCCGAGATCGAGCACCCGGCCATTGGCCGCATGCGTCTCCCCGACGCCGTCGTCATCCCTGACGGAGTCCTCGACGAGGAGGGTGTCGCCGTCGACGCGACCCAGGTTCTCGCGGTCATCGAGATCGTTTCGCCGTCCAACCCGAACAACGACTACATCGAAAAGCTTGCCGACTACCCGGCCATGGGCATCGCCCACTATCTGATCGTCGACCCGCGCACCGGCACGATCGAGGTTCACTCCGATCCGTGCAAGGGCCGCTACACCCGCAAGGATCCGTACATCTACGGAGACTCCGTACAGTTCGGCCCCTGGACGATCGAGACCTCCGCCTTCCGCCGCTACGGCAAGCCCGGGAACTGACGCCCGCCGCCCATCCCGGCAACCGGGGTGGGCAAGGTCACCCTTTACGGCTCAACGTACTCGCCGGTACCTTTGACATGAGCAAGCGCTTAGACATGTCGAGGCAAGTGGAGGTGGCGGGGTGCGCCGCACGGTGTTCAACGAGGATCACGAGGCGTTCCGGGAGACCCTCCGCGCCTTCATCGAAGCCGAGGTCGTACCCGTGTACGACGAGTGGTTCGCCGCGGGCCAGGCGCCGCGCGACTTCTACCACAAGCTCGGCGACCTGGGCATATTCGGCATCAACGTGCCCGAGGAGTTCGGCGGCGCGGGCCTGGACACCCACAAGTTCGAGGCCGTCCTCTACGAGGAGACCGCCCGCGCGGGCGTCCAGTTCGGCGGCTCCGGCGTGCACGTCCTGCTCGCCCTGCCCTACATCAAGATGCTCGCCACCGACGAGCAGAAGAAGCGCTACCTGCCGAAGTTCGTCACCGGCGAGGAGATGTGGGCGCTGGCGATGACCGAGCCGGGCACCGGCTCCGACCTCGCGGGCATGAAGACCACGGCCAAGCTGTCCGAGGACGGCACGCACTACGTGCTCAACGGCGCCAAGACCTTCATCACCGGCGGCGTGCACGCCGACCGCGTGATCGTGGCCGCCCGTACCTCGGCGCCGTCCGCCGAGGACCGCCGCTTCGGCATCTCCCTGTTCGCCGTGGACACCAAGTCCGAGGGCTACTCCATCGGCCGCAAGCTGGACAAGCTCGGCCTGAAGACCTCCGACACCGCCGAGCTGGCCTTCGTCGACGTCAAGGTGCCCGCCGAGGACCTGCTCGGCGAGGAGAACAAGGGCTTCTACTACCTCGGCCACAACCTGGCCTCCGAGCGCTGGGGCATCGCCTTCGGCGCCTACGCCCAGGCCAAGGCCGCCGTCCGGTTCGCCAAGCAGTACGTGCAGGAGCGCACCGTCTTCGGCAAGCCCGTCGCCTCCTTCCAGAACACCAAGTTCGAGCTGGCCGCCTGCCAGGCCGAGGTCGACGCGGCGGAGGCCGTCGCCGACCGCTCGCTCGAGGCCCTGGACGCCGGCGAGCTCACCCCCGCCGAGGCCGCCTCCGCCAAGCTGTTCTGCACCGAGGTCGCCCACCGGGTGATCGACCGCTGCCTGCAGTTGCACGGCGGCTACGGCTTCATGAACGAGTACCCGATCGCCCGCCTGTACGCGGACAACCGCGTCAACCGCATCTACGGCGGCACCAGCGAGATCATGAAGACGATCATCGCCAAGGACATGGGCCTGTAAGCCGCCCGCAATCACTGGCCTATACAACCGACTCCATGAGCCAGGCACTTCAGGATCTCCTCGATCTGCTCGACCTCGAGCAGATCGAGGAGAACATCTTCCGCGGCCAGTCCCGGTCCGCCGTCGTCCCCCGCGTCTTCGGCGGACAGGTCGCGGCCCAGGCACTGGTCGCCGCCGGGCGTACGGTCCCCGCGGACCGGCCCGCCCACTCCCTGCACGCCTACTTCCTCCGCCTCGGGGACCCCGGCGCGCCCATCGTCTACGACGTCGAGCGCATCCGCGACGGCCGCTCGTTCACCACCCGCCGGGTGGTCGCGATCCAGCACGGCAGGCCGATCTTCACCCTGTCGGCGTCCTTCCAGACGTACGAGGACGGCCTCGACCACCAGACCCCGATGCCGCCCGCACCCGACCCGGCGACCCTGCCCACCTCGCAGGAACGGCTGCGCGGCTACGACCACCTCGACCCCCGGGTCGTCGAGCGGTTCCTGGAGGCCCGCGAGGCCGTCGACCTGCGCTATGTCGACGAGCCGCCGTACGGGAGGTTCGGCGAGCCGCGCGAGCCGCACTCCCAGGTGTGGTTCCGCGCCAACGGCAAGCTCGAGGGCGCCATCGACATCCCCCTCCTGCACGTCGTCCTCGCCACCTACGTGTCCGACATGACCCTCCTCGACTCCGTGCTCCTCGCGCACGGACGGGGCGGCTGGGCCGTCGGCGACGTCGTCGGCGCCTCCCTGGACCACGCCATGTGGTTCCACCGGCCGTTCCGGGCCGACGAGTGGCTGCTGTACGACCAGGAGTCGCCGTCGGCGTACGGCGGCCGCGGGCTCGGCCAGGCCCGCATCTACACCCAGGACGGGCGGCTCGCCATCTCGGTCATCCAGGAGGGCGTGGTCCGCGTCCCTCGGTGAGAGGGCGGTCGGACGTCGTCTTCCTGGATCAGCGCAGGGTGCCCGGCAGCACCTTGCCGTCATCCAGACGCTTGCATCCCGGGTGATCGGCGCGACGCGGTACGACCGGCGGCAACGGCTCGATCCGCGCCCGGGGGCCACGGCGGAGCGCCGGGCACTTGAGGTTGTCAACTGCCTTTCCGTCGCAGCGGTTTGATGGGAGCATGCGAGCTCGACATCGCCGCAGGGGGTAGGTCAGGCATGAATGCGCTCACGTTCTTCCAGCTCAACCGGAGCCGGGCGGCGGTGATCGTCTCGGCGTTCGCGCTCGCCGGGATCACGAGTGTCACCCCCGCTCACGCCGGTCCGAACTGCAGCATCGCCGGCTGCTCGTCCACTTACAACGACACCGGGGCCACGGCGACCGCCCTCTTCAACTGGTGCACCTCCGGCGCTTCCACGGGCGACGCCACCACGACGCCGCCGAGGTGTAGCAGCGACGGCGTGGCTCAGAAGTCGTATCTGCTGTTCGGCCATGAGCACACTCCGGAAAATCAGGACTGGGACGTTCTGGAGATCCAAGCCGGCTGGTGCTACAAGGTCTACTTCGACAGCATCACCAATTTCACCCGCACGTACGACCGTCGGGGAAAGACGACGGAGTGGGTGAAAATCGCTGATTACGCCGATGCTCATATCCAGGGTCAGTCGAACACCTCATGCCCATGACCACTCGCTGACGCTGCGTCGCCGGCTCCGGGCTGGTGTCTGAAGGCGTACTGGTCGGCGGTGCAGCCGAAACCGGCGGCGGCGCCCAGTGCCCCGCTCCCGAATCGCATGATGTGCGACAGCTGCACCTTGCTGGTCAGGGACGGTCCTCCTGCGAAGCGGGCGCGGACGTGCGGCGGACCGCCTTCTTCACGTCGAGCTCTACGCCGGCCCGCATCGTGCTCTGCTCTTTCGCGTGCTCGGTGACTGCGGCTTGTACGTCCAGGGCGAGGTCACGCCATGCCTGCCATGCGGTCTCGTACGCGGCCGGGTCGCCTTGGCCGCGCAGGGCTTGGGCGGTCGCGTGTGCCTGGTCGGCGGCGCGTTGTTTCTCCACGAGTTCCTCGAAGGTGTGTGCCACGTGCCGGGATCCTACGTGTCAACGTGGCGAACCCCCCGCCTCGACCCGCGAGACGGAGGCCTGGGCGCGCGGCGCTACGGCCGCCACTCCTCGCGGTGGCCGGCCAGTCCGTGTGGGGCGGCGAGTCCACCACACGCTGCAGGGCGAGTTCACCGATCTCCGCCCTGGTGCCGCGTACGGTGGGCCCGCCGCCGCAGCCATCGGGCACGGCAGGCAGTGAGGCGACGATCGAGGACGCGGAAGCGGGAGGAAGAACGGGATGACGCAGGCTGCGGGGAGCGAACTGGACGAGCGAGTGCCGGGACGCCGGTGGACGGTGCGTCTGGACGCCGCCGGCCGCGGCAGCGCGGCGGTGCGCGTCTCGTGCAGCCGCCCCGCCTGCGCCGAGCAGCGTCTGCCGTCCGCGGCCGCCGGCCGTATGGCCGCCATCGCCCACCTCAAGGCCCACCTGCGTGCCGCCCCCACACCCAGAGCCGGGGCGTACTGCGCGTGCAAGGCTGAGGGCTGCCACACCCACCTGCCCGACACCGGCCGGCATGCGCGTGCCGAACCCTGGCGGTGCGGCGGGCCGATCGTCCTGGCCGTTGTCACCGACCGGGAAGGACGCTGGTGGCAGGCCATGGAGTGCTGCTCTCGGTGCGCGGCCGCCACACCCGGAGCGAAGACCGTGGGCACCGCCCAAGCCCCCGGGCCCCGGACCACCGAATCGCCGCCACCCACAACCCCGGAAGCGGGCACGCCGCAGTTCTCCGACCGCCAGGCCGCGGACGGGAGGGGGGTGCCGGCTCCCCGCTCCGCACCTGTACGCCGCCCGCCACATGTGAAGATCGCCCAGCGTGTCATCCCCCACGATCTGCGGCCTGTCGCCCTGCGGGACGAACTCATGGAACTCGGTAACCTTTTCCGCGCCTACCAGCAGCGCACCGAGCCCGACCTGGCGCTCCTCGCCGACCTCCACGAGCGCAAAGCACGGGCCTTCACCACATGGGCCGACGTCAGCGGCATCGTGAGCCTGCGGCTGGAGGCCCGGCGCGCCGAGCAGGCCGCCACCGCTGCCCGCTTCCAGCACCAGCAGCGCACCGGCGGCATCGTGGACGGCGACGGGCCGGCCGTGTCGCGCCTGCTGACCGTGCCGACACAGGGGGACCACGCACGCTCCGTCCTCGCATACGTGGCCGACCACAGCCCCCTGCCCGGCCCGGAAGCACGGCTGCTGGTGCTGATGCTGACCCTGCGCACCGCACACAAGGGCACCGGCAACCTCGTCGGCCAGGACATCACTGCGCTGGGCCTGACCGACCCGGAGGACCTGGTCGAGAAGCTGACCGGCTGCGGCTGGCTCACCCTGCCCGGCACCACCGGGGACCTGCTCGCCTCCCGGCCGGAGAACCCCACCCCGTTCACCGTCCCCTCACTGGTGCCCCACGAGGACAAGGCGGGCCCGTTCACGTTCGGCAAGAAGATGCGGCCCAAGCTCTCCGGCTGGGCGCAGAAGGTCATCTCGGACAAGAAGCTCCGCAAGGCCAAGGCCACCGCCGGCACCCGGCTGCTCGCCCTGACGCTGGCCACCCGGACCGACGCCTCGGGGGTCCTCGGTCCCCGCGGCCAGGGCATCGCCCTGAACGCTCTCACCGCCTGGGTCCCGGTCGATTCCGGCGAGCTGCACCACCTGGTCGACCAGCTGACCGCAGCGGACTGGCTCACCGACGCCGCCCTCACCGACAACCGGCTCACCGGACAGCTGACCGAACGCGTGCTCCCGCTCACCTGTCCCCTCCGAGCTTGAAATACAGGACCCGTCCGGGTGAACCGGTGACGCTGTCGTCCGTCCCGTCCCTGGCCGTGGTTGTGCGGGACGCTGGTCGGAACCGGCCCGAGGCGGGCCGGTTCCGACCGCCGCCTGATCCGGTCGCGCCGGCCGGAGCCCGCACCGTCGACCAGCTCGAGCGCGGTGGCGACCACGGCGGCAACCGCTGACCCCACCGTGGACACGGGCGGTGTGCGGCTCCTCGACCGGGCCGCGCGCCGCCGGCGCTTCACGCCCCGGACAGTCCCGCCTGCGCCAGCAGATACGCCGTCAGCGGGTCGTAGTGGCGCGGGCTGAGCACATGGTCGTCGAGCGGGACGGCCACCTGCAGGGTGTCCTCCGACTCGGCCAGGAACAGGGCCGGGTCGTTGCAGTCCGCGTATCCCACGGAGTCGACGCCGTGCTGTCCCGCGTAACCCGCCCAGCCGTGGTCGGCGACGACCAGGTCGGGCAGCGGGCGGCCCTCGCGCTCAAGTGCTGTGAGAATGGCGCGCATCGGCTCCCCGGAGTGGGTGTGCCACAGCGTGGCGCCGTGCTCGAGCACCGCCACGTCCGCGAACTGCATCACATAGCCCTCCTCCGTCTGCAGCCCGTCGGGGATGACGACGATCTCGCAGCCGGCGGCGCGCAACGCGGCGGCCGTGGCCCGGTGCACGTCGAGCAGACCACCGGGATGGCCGGTGGCGAACAGCACCCGCTGCTGCCCGTCCGCCGCCTTGCGCAGCCGTCCCGCCAGGCGCTCCAGGGCGTCGACGGTCAGCTCGGGATCGATGGTGTCCTGGCCGTACCGGTACTCCGCGTCGTCGTTGACGCCGACCCGCTCCGCCATCACCGCCAGCACGTCCTGCTCGTCCCGCCAGCGGTCGCCGAGTTCCAGGCCGAGCCAGAAGTTGCGCTCGCCGTTGGCCAGCCTGCGGTAGTGGGAGAGGTTGTTCTCGCGGGGCGTCGCGACGTCGCCCGCGATACGGGTCCTCACAAGGTGGTCGACGAGCTCGGCGCGGCTGGGTGTCCCGGGTATCGGCATCTCTCCATTGTGAGGCAGGCAACCGTCCGCGTCCCTGGCTTACCGCCCGCTGGGACGTGGGTCACTTCGCAGGTCACGTCAGGTTTGCCGAAGGGCGAACCACAGCTCCATCCGGACGTCCGGATCGTCCAGATCGGCGTCCAGAAGTGCCGCGCAGCGGGCGATCCGCTGCCGGACGGTGTTGCGGTGCACCGACAGGGCCACCGCCGTACGGTCCCAACTGCCGTGCAGGGAGAGCCAGGTGCGCAGGGTCTCGGTCAGGGCGGGGCTGTCCGCGACGGGCCCGAGGAGCGCGCGGGCGTGAGCCTCGGCCTCGCCGGGCGGCACCAGCTCGGCCAGGCCCGGCCGGCCGCCGTGCCGGACCAGCGCGCTACGGGTGGCCCGCGCCCGGGCCAGGGCACGGGCCGCCTGGATGTCGGCGGCCGGCCAGTCGTCCGGCGCCACGGGGGCGCTGACCCCGAGGGCCCAGCCGGGCTGCGGGGCCGGCTCACGGCCGGCCGGGACGAGGACCCGCACGACGCCGTCCGCCAGGTCGACCAGCGCGGACCCGAGGGCGGCGCCCAGGGCGGAGGCGGCCATCGCGCCGGGGGCCTGCCGCTCCGGCCGCGCGTGCACGACGACCCATCGGTCGGCCCCGAGCAGCGGTGCCACGTCCGCGGGCCCGGCGCCCAGCAGCAGCCGGACCAGCGCCGACGAACGGGCCGCCCCCGCCCCGCTGTGGTGCTCGCCGGTGAGCAGGGACAGGAGGACGGCGGCGACGGAGGCGATGGTGTGGTCCCCGGGTTCACGCCGCGTGGTGGCGACCCCGAGCACGAAGCCCCGATCGGCGCCCAGGGCGTAGGCGGCCAGGTGGGTGCCGGAGACGGTGTCGGTGGCGGACGAGGGGGCCTGCGCCCGGTCGGGCCGTACGACCCCCGCCAGCCCCGCCAGCGCCGCTCGTACCTGCTGCGGCGTGTCCCCGCCGGCCGCCGCGATCTCGGTGCCGTCCGGGCCGTACAGCGCCGTCCGGCCGCCCAGGTGCCGGGCCAGCCGGCGCAGCACCGACGGCACCGGATCGGGGCGGGAGGCGGCGGAGGCGAGACTCTGCTGGGCCTCCGTGACCCGGCGCAGCTCCGCCAGGCGGGCCTGCGCCATCAGCTGCCACACCGCACGCGCCACCCCGGAGAAGGTGGTCCGCGGCGGCACCTCCAGCAGGGGGAGCGCATGGGCGTCGCAGGCGGCGACCAGGGCTCGCGGCACCGTCTCGTGCACCGGTGCCAGCCCGAACCCGAGGGCCGCTCCGCCCGCCGCGACGATGCGGGAGACATAGCCGTCGAAGTATGCCCCCGACCCGGCCGCCTCCGGCACGTGCACGCCCGCCGTCAGCAGCAGCTCGCCGCCCAGCAGGTACGGGTACGGGTCGGCCATCTCCGAGGTGTGCGCCCAGTGGATCACGACGCCCTGGCCGTCCGGGCCCGCGATCTGCCGGAGGCCCAGGTCCTCGCGGGCCAGCAGGGCCACCAGAGGGACCGGCGGTGTCGGCGGTACGGGAGTGCCCGACATGATGGACGATTCCTCCATCCGGAACGGCCACTATGGATGAAACGTACACTTCTGCGGCTGTCCCCGGCCACCCTAGGCTCGAAGGAGGCGTAGGCGCAGAACAAGACGCACATCACGCGACGCAGCGCAGGAAAGAAGGCAGTACCCATGAGCAGCAACGAGACGCCCCGCGGCCCCGTCGACTCCTCCCGCGTCCCGCGGTACGCCGGACCCGCGACCTTCGCGCGGCTGCCCCGCCTCGACGAGGTCGGCACCACCGACGTCGCCGTGGTCGGTGTCCCGTTCGACTCCGGCGTGTCGTACCGGCCGGGCGCCCGCTTCGGCGGCAACGCCATCCGCGAGGCGTCCCGGCTGCTGCGCCCCTACAACCCGGCGCAGGACGCCTCCCCCTTCGCCCTCGCGCAGGTCGCCGACGGCGGCGACATCGCGGTGAACCCGTTCAACATCAACGAGGCCGTGGAGACCGTCGAGGCCGCCGCCGACGAACTGCTCGGCACCGACGCCCGGCTGATGACCCTCGGCGGCGACCACACGATCGCCCTGCCCCTGCTGAGGTCCGTGGCGAAGAAGCACGGCCCGGTCGCCCTGCTCCACTTCGACGCCCACCTCGACACCTGGGACACCTACTTCGGCGCCGAGTACACGCACGGCACGCCGTTCCGCCGGGCGTTCGAGGAGGGCATCCTCGACACCTCCGCCCTCTCCCACGTCGGCACCCGCGGCCCGCTGTACGGCAAGCAGGACCTCACCGACGACGAGAAGATGGGCTTCGGCATCGTCACCTCCGCCGACATCTACCGGCGGGGCGCCGACGAGGTCGCCGACCAGCTGCGGCAGCGCATCGGCGACCGCCCGCTGTACATCTCCATCGACATCGACTGCCTGGACCCGGCGCACGCGCCCGGCACCGGCACCCCGGAGGCGGGCGGCATGACCTCCCGCGAACTGCTGGAGATCCTGCGCGGACTGGCATCCTGCAACCTGGTGTCGGCGGACGTCGTCGAGGTGGCTCCCGCGTACGACCACGCGGAGATCACGTCGGTGGCCGCGTCCCACACGGCGTACGAACTGACCACGATCATGACCCGGCAGATCGCGGCGGCCCGCGAGGAGAACGAGGGCAAGTGACCCACGACCACGACCTGGTGCTCCGCCCTACGCCCGCCCAGACGGAGGCCGCCCTGAACCCTCCCCCCGGCCGGAGCGGCGGAGACCTGGTCGTGGAGACGCTGGCCGGGCTCGGCGCGACCACCGTCTTCGGCCTGCCCGGCCAGCACGCGCTGGGCATGTTCGACGCCCTGCGCCGCTCCTCGCTGCGGTACGTCGGCCTGCGCATGGAGAACAACGCGGGGTTCGCGGCGGACGCGTACGGCCGGATCACCGGCGAGGCGGCCCCGCTGCTGCTGTCGACGGGTCCGGGAGCGCTCACGTCCCTGGCCGCGCTCCAGGAAGCGGCGGCCGCGTCCGCGCCCGTCGTCGCGATCAGCAGCCAGGTCCCCACCGCGGGCCTCGGCGGCGGCCGGCACGGCTATCTGCACGAGCTGCCCGACCAGGCGGCCTCGTTCCGGAGTGTGGTCAAGTCCGTCCACACCGTCCGCGCCCAGTCCCAGATCCCGTCGGCCGTCGCCGCGGCCTGGAAGTCGGCGCTCACGGCTCCGCACGGCCCGGTGTGGGTGGAGATCCCGCAGGACGTACTGCTCGCGCCGACCGCCCTGCCGGTGGTGACGGGGGTCGACGCCACCCCGGACGAACTGCCCCCGCGACCCGAACTGACCGCCGTGGCCGCCGACCTGCTGTCCCGCGCCGCCCGTCCGGCGATCATCGCGGGCGGGGGAGTGGTACGGGCGGACGCGCCGGGCAAGCTGAGGCAGCTCGCCGAGCGGCTCCGGGCACCGGTGGTGACGACGTTCGGCGGCAAGGGCGCCTTCCCCTGGGAACACCCCCTGTCCCTCCAGTCCTGGCTGGAGGACCGGCACACGACGGACTTCCTGGAGGATGCGGACGTCCTCCTCGTCGTCGGCTCCGGACTCGGTGAACTGTCCTCCAACTACCACACGTTCAAGCCTCGCGGCCGTGTGATCCAGATCGAGGCCGACCTCGGCAAGCTGGAGTCCAACCACCCGGCGCTCGGTATCCACGCCGACGCGCGCCTCGCCCTCCAGGCACTGCTGGAGACGGTGGACCAGCGTGCCGACGAGACGGCACCGGACCGGGTACGGGAGCTGCTGGCGAAGGTGGCGGCTCGCCTGGCCTCCCAGGAACTCACCCTGGAACAGGACGTACTGGCGTCGGTCCGCCGGGCCCTGCCCGCCGGCTCCCCGTCCTTCTGGGACATGACGATCCTGGCGTACTGGGCCTGGTCGGCCTTCGACCCCCGGGGCGCGAACACCATGCACTCGGCCCAGGGCGCCGGCGGCCTCGGCTACGGCTTCCCGGCGGCGCTGGGTGCGGCCGTCGCCGACCCGACCCGCCCGGTGCTGGCGGTGTCGGGCGACGGCGGCGCCCTGTACTCGATCGCCGAGCTGGCCACGGCCAAGCAGTACGACCTGCCGGTCACCTGGCTGATCGTCGACGACGGCGGCTACGGCATCCTGCGCGCCTACATGACCGACGCGTTCGGCGAGACGACGGCGACGGAAATGACCGGCCCGGACTACGCGGCGCTCGCGGAGTCCTTCGGGGTGCCGGGGGTGCGTACGACGCCCCGGACGCTGGAGGCGGACCTGGCGAAGGCCCTGTCGACGCCCGGGCCGTCGGTGGTCGTACTCCCGGCCGCACTGCGGATGTTCGCGCCGACGCACCTGGACTGACGAGACCGACGAGACCGACGAGACCGGCGAGACCGGCGAGACCGGCTCCCGGGATCAGCAGTAGCCCGGACCCACTCCGTCGATACGGCCGCCGAAGTCGCCGAGGTAGCGGGAGCGCCAGTCGCCGTTGTAGACGTCCCGCTTCTCGACCGGCTCCCAGTTGATGAAACACGCCTTGGTGCTCGCGACGGCCGAGCCGACGTGGTCGTGCAGGAAGGACGGCATGTCGCGGTAGCCGCTGCGGGCGGTCCACTCCCAGTAGCTGCCGCTGAAGCCCTCCCCGCTCCAGAAGCACACGGATCCGTCCGGGCAGGGCGGCGGGGCGGCGGCCTGCGCGGTGGCGCTCTGGGCGGGCAGGACGAGGGCGGTCAGCGCGAACACCGCGGCGAGGGACCAGGAACGAAGCGTCATGGGGCTCTCCTGAAGCGGGAGTTGGCGCCCCGGCCGAACTGCCGAGGCGCCGCCATGCTCCTGTCCGGGTGCGGGGACACGCCCGAGCCCAAGATCGACCTCACCTGTGTGAGCGAACTAGTAGAACCAGTACGACCGGGCTGCCGGCAGCTCGCCCATGCAGGAGTTGCCGCCGTCGGTCACCTCCGATGGAGCCCGCCGGTCGACTCGTCGTACAGCCTTTGCCCAACGATCAGCCGGTCTCGTACAACCATTCACTCGAACCTGTGAGTCATCAGATGCATGACTCACGGGAAAACCAGAAGGGCCCGAGCACTGGCGGCCGCCGTCGGCGCCGCCGTACTCATACCGGGCGTCGTCGCCGCCACCCCGGCCGCCGCGACGACCCCCACGGTCAGCTGTACGTCCGCAAAGGCGGGCCTGGCCGACAAGTTGAAGAAGGACATCACGGCGGCCCTCGCGAACCGCAAGGGCACCGTCGCCGTCGGTCTCTACGACCGCTCCACCAAGACGACCTGCACCCTGCGCGCGACCACGTCCTACGACTCGGCCAGCACCGTCAAGGTCACCGTCCTCGCCACGCTGCTGTGGGACGCGAAGAAGCACAACCGGTACCTGACGACCACCGAGCAGTCGCTCGCCAAGGCGATGATCACGCAGTCGGACAACGCCGCGACCACCAGGCTGTGGAAGCAGCTGGGCCTGACGAAGATCAAGGGCTTCCTGGCCGCCGCCGGCATGACGAAGACCACGCCGGGCGCGGACGGTTACTGGGGACTGACCCAGGAGAACGTCAACGACGAGCAGAAGCTGCTCCAGCTCGTCACCGCCAAGAACACGGTGCTGAGCGACAACTCCCGCGCCTACATCCTCAAGCTGATGGGCCAGGTCATCTCCTCGCAGCGCTGGGGCACGCCCGCCGGCGCGCCGTCCACCGTCTCCGTGCACGTCAAGAACGGCTGGCTGCAACGCGCCACGCACGGCTGGCGGGTGCACAGCCTCGGCACCTTCAACGGCGCCGGACACGACTACATGATCTCCGTGCTGACGCAGGACAACAGCACCATGGACTACGGCGTCACCACGATCCAGAACGTCGCCAAGGCCATCCACAAGGACCTGGTGCCGACCACGTCCTCGGTCACGACCTACACCCCGACCAGCACGCCCCGCGAGGCGTTCGTGGCGGTGCCGGAACAGGGCTGACGCTTCACGAGGCGGTCTCCCGCCGGTCACCGGACCGTCCTACGGTGACCGTCATGCGTCCGAGAACCGTACTCGCCACCCTCACCGCCTGCCTGGCGGCGGCCACCTGCCTGTCCGCCGCCGGGCCCGCCGACGCGGCCAATGCCGCCGACAGCCAAGCCTGTTCACCCGCCGTCTCGATCGACCGCTTCTCCGACGCGCTCGACAAGACGACGTACCGGGGCACCTTCGTCGGCAACTTCTCCGCGCTCGCCGTGGACCGGGGTGGCACGCTCGCCGCCCTCTCCGACCGCTCCTCCCTGTTCTCCCTGGACGCGAAGACGCTCGCACCGAAGGCCGTCGTCCCCCTCGCCGACGAGAGCGGCGCCGCGCTCGACTCGGAGGGACTGGTCGTCGACCGGGACGGCACCCGCCTGATCACCTCCGAGACCGAGCCGTCCGTACGCCGCTACTCGCGCGACGGCCACGTCCTCGACCGGCTGCCCGTGCCGAGCCCGCTCCGGGTCGCCCCGGCGGGCCGTGCCCAGTCCAACGGCACCTTCGAAGGGCTGACCCTGCTCCCCGGCGGACGCACCCTGCTGGCGTCCATGGAGTACGCGCTCTCCGGCGACACCGCCGGCATCGTCCGTTTCCAGACCTGGCGGCGGACGAAGGGCGACCACTTCAGGCTCGGCGCCCAGTACGCCTACCGCACGGACTCCGGACTCGGCGTCCCCGAGGTGCAGGCAACCCCGGACGGCCGGCTGCTGGTCCTCGAGCGGGGCTTCACCTCCGGCGTCGGCAACACGGTCCGCCTCTATCTCGCCGACCCGCGCCGCGCCACCGACACCAGCGGCATCGAGAACCTGACCGGCCAGGCCGGCGTCCGCCTGATCAGCAAGACCCTGCTCACCGACATCGCCACCTGTCCGACCCTGGGCGCCACCGCACGGCAGCCCCAGCCCAACCCGCTCCTCGACAACATCGAGGGGATGACGGTCACGGGCCGGGTGCACGGCCGCCTCGAGGTCCTGCTGGTCAGCGACGACAACCAGAACGCGGTGCAGACGACGCGGTTCTACCACCTGCGGGTGCGTGTCTGATTCTCGTTCCCGCTCCATCCCCGATTGTTGCGGAGGGATGAAATCCGCTTCCGTGAGCGTTGGTGCCTTCCGGCAGGCCAGGACGAAGACCGGAGGGCACCGCGTGACACCGCAACGGGGATGGGCACGACGACTGGCCGGATACGCATGGAGGTATCCGAAGGACGTCGTCCTGGCCCTCGGCGCCTCGCTCGCCGGCATGGCCGTCATGGCACTCGTCCCGCTGATCACCAAAGTGATCATCGACGACGTGATCGGCAACCACAGCCGGCACATGGCCCCCTGGGCGGGATCCCTCGTCGCGGCCGCGCTCCTCGTCTACGCATCGGCCTACGTCCGCCGCTACTACGGCGGCCGGCTCGCCCTCGACGTCCAGCACGACCTGCGCACCGAGATGTACGGGACGATCACCCGCCTCGACGGCCGCCGCCAGGACGAACTGTCCACCGGACAGGTGGTCGGCCGGGCCACCAGCGACCTCCAGCTCATCCAGGGCCTGCTCTTCATGCTGCCGATGACCATCGGCAACGTCCTGCTCTTCCTGATCTCCCTGGTGATCATGGCCTGGCTGTCGCTGCCGCTGACCCTGGTCGCCCTCGCGGTCGCCCCCGCGCTGTACTGGATCGCCAAGCGCAGCCGCTCCAGGCTGCACCCCGCCACCTGGTACGCCCAGGCCCAGGCCGCCGCCGTCGCGGGCGTGGTCGACGGGGCCGTCAGCGGCGTACGCGTGGTCAAGGGCTTCGGACAGGAGGAGCAGGAGACCGGGAAACTCCGCGAGGTCGGCCGCCGCCTCTTCGCGGGACGCCTGCGCACCATCCGGCTGAACAGCAGGTACACCCCCGCACTGCAGGCCGTGCCGGCGCTCGGCCAGGCCGCCATGCTGGCGGTGGGCGGCTGGCTGGCCGTACGCGGCCACATCACCCTCGGCACCTTCGTCGCCTTCTCCACCTACCTCGCCCAGCTCGTCGGCCCGGTCCGCATGCTCGCCGTGGTCCTCACCGTCGGCCAGCAGGCCCGCGCCGGCACCGAACGCGTACTGGAGCTCATCGACACCCGGCCGTCGATGAAGGACGGCACCAAACCCCTCCCCGCCGACGCCCCCGCGACCGTCGAGTTCGACGACGTGTCCTTCGGATACGCGGACGAGCACCCGGTGCTCCAGGGCCTGAGCTTCGAGATCCGCCCCGGCGAGACCCTCGCCGTCGTCGGCTCCTCCGGCTCCGGCAAGTCCACCGTCTCCCTCCTCCTGCCGCGCTTCTACGACGTCACCCACGGCGCCGTGCTGATCGGCGGGCACGATGTGCGCGAGCTGACCCTCGACTCGCTCAGGGCCGCGATCGGCCTGGTCCCCGAGGACTCCTTCCTCTTCTCCGACACCGTCCGGGCCAACATCGCCTACGGCCGCCCGGACGCCACCCAGGAGGAGATCCAGGCCGCCGCCCGCGCCGCCCAGGCCGACCGCTTCATCGCCGAGCTGCCCGACGGCTACGACACCAAGGTCGGCGAGCACGGCCTCACCCTCTCCGGCGGCCAGCGCCAGCGCGTCGCACTCGCCCGCGCCCTGCTCACCGACCCCCGGCTGCTCGTCCTGGACGACGCCACCTCCGCCGTGGACGCCCGCGTCGAGCACGAGATCCACGAGGCGCTGAAGCAGGTCATGCGGGGCCGTACCACCCTGCTCATCGCCCACCGCCGCTCCACCCTCAACCTCGCCGACCGCATCGCCGTCCTCGACGCCGGCCGCCTCGCCGACATAGGCACCCACCAGGAACTGCAGGAACGGTCCGCCCTCTACCGCCGCCTGCTCACCGACCCCGACGAGCTCGGCGGCGTCTCCCCGGGCCATGCCCAGCCCGCCGCACCGGACGAGGACACCTCGGTCCGGGACGAACTCGACGCCGAGTTCGACGCCGAGCGGGGTGTGACCCCCCGCCTGTGGACCGGCGACCGCGAACCGAAGGACACCGCACTCGCCGGAACCCCGGCCACACCCGACCTCCTCGCCCAGGTGGAGGCGCTGCCCCCGGCCACCGACACCCCGGACATCGACGAGGCGCGCGCGGTCCGCCCGGAGGACTCCTACGGCCTCCGGCGCCTGCTCCACGGTTTCGGCCGGCCCCTCCTCGTCAGCCTGCTGCTCGTCGCCGTCGACGCCGGCATGGGCCTGCTGCTGCCGATCCTGATCCGGCACGGCATCGACCAGGGCGTCACCCGGATGGCCCTCGGCGCGGTCTGGTCGGCCTCGCTGCTCGCCCTGCTCGCCGTCACCCTGCAGTGGGCCGCGCAGATCGGCGAGACCCGGATGACCGGCCGCACCGGCGAACGGGTCCTGTACTCCCTGCGCCTGAAGATCTTCGCCCAGCTCCAGCGGCTCGGCCTCGACTACTACGAGCGCGAGCTGACCGGCCGGATCATGACCCGCATGACGACCGATGTCGACGCTTTGTCGACATTTTTGCAGACGGGTCTGGTCACGGCGTTCGTCTCGGTCGTCACCTTCTTCGGCATCATGGTGGCCCTGCTGGTCATCGACGTACAGCTGGCGCTGGTCGTCTTCGCGACCCTGCCCCCGCTGATCGTCGCCACCTACTTCTTCCGCCGGGCCAGCGTGAAGGCGTACGAACTCGCCCGCGAGCGTGTTTCGGCGGTCAACGCCGACCTCCAGGAGTCGGTGTCCGGACTGCGGATCGTGCAGGCCTTCCGGCGCGAGCGGGACGGCGGGCGCCGGTTCGCCGAACGCAGCGACAGCTACCGGCGCGCACGCATACGCGGCCAGTGGCTGATATCCGTCTACTTCCCCTTCGTCCAGCTGCTGTCCTCGGTCGCCGCGGCCTCCGTGCTGATCGCGGGCGCGGGCCGGATCGAGGCGGCCACGCTGACGACGGGCGCGCTGGTCGCCTACCTGCTCTACATCGACCTGTTCTTCGCCCCCGTCCAGCAGCTCTCCCAGGTCTTCGACGGCTACCAGCAGGCGACGGTGTCGCTGGGCCGCATCCAGGAACTGCTCCAGGAGCCGACGTCCACCGAGTCCGCCGGGCAGCCGCAGCGGGTGCGCTCGCTCCGGGGCGACCTCGCCTTCGAGAACGTGCACTTCGCGTACGGCCAGGACCACGACCCGGCGGGCGGCGCCGGCGAACAGGCGCTGACCGGCATCGACCTGACGATCCCCGCCGGTCAGACCGTCGCCTTCGTCGGCGAGACCGGCGCGGGCAAGTCGACCCTGGTGAAGCTGGTGGCCCGGTTCTACGACCCCACCGCCGGCCGGGTCACGGTCGACGGCACCGATCTGCGCGCCCTGGACCTCACCTCGTACCGGCACCGCCTCGGCGTGGTGCCCCAGGAGGCGTACCTCTTCCAGGGCACCGTCCGCGACGCCATCGCCTACGGCCGCCCCGACGCCACCGACGCCGAGGTGGAGGCCGCGGCCCGGGCGGTCGGCGCACACGACATGATCGCCACCCTCGACGGCGGCTACCTGCACGAGGTCGCCGAACGCGGCCGCAACCTGTCGGCGGGTCAGCGCCAGCTGATCGCCCTGGCCCGCGCCGAACTCGTCGACCCCGACATCCTGCTCCTCGACGAGGCCACGGCGGCCCTCGACCTGGCCACGGAGGCCCAGGTCAACCAGGCGACGGACCGTCTGACGGGCCGTCGCACCACGCTCGTCGTCGCCCACCGGCTGACCACGGCCGCCCGCGCCGACCGGGTCGTGGTGATGGACCACGGCCGGGTCGCCGAGGACGGCACCCACGAGGAACTGCTCGCCCTGGACGGCCGGTACGCCGAACTGTGGCGGACGTTCATCGGCCGGGCGGAGCCGGAGGAGCCGGTGGGGGCGCCCCGCTGAACAGCCGCACGGCGCCTGCATCCGACGATCGTGCAACCATCCGACATATGTCGTGCGTCCGTACATCAGTACGTTCATGGCTGGTACATGACCGATGTACGGGAGGGACGACAGTGGACAGTGGTGCGATACGCAGGCGCCTGGCGCTCGGCGCGGCCGTGCTGGCCGCGTCGGGGGTGCTCGGCCTCGCGGCGCCGGGCAGCGCCCAGGCGACGACGACGGCGACGTCCTGCGCCGGGCGCGAGGTGAAGACCCTGCCCTTCTCCACCGGAGCCGTGCACGTCTACAAGCGCAATGGCTACGTGTGCGCGCTCACCACACCGGAGAAGACCGGCGCCAAGCGCACCATGTCGGTCAGCGTCCAGGCGCGCGGCAACCGGCCCGTCGTCGACAAGGGCCACTACGCCCACCACGCCGGCCCGGTGACGGTGCACGCCGGCCACCGCTGCGTGTGGATCAAGGGCTCGGTGGGCCGCGGTTCGGTGAGCTCGGGCTGGATCCTGTGCTGACCCTCCGGGGGGCTCACAACCGGCGTGCGCAGCCCACCGGATGGCGCCCGCCGAGCTGGACGTACAGGGCCGTCGACGGCGGGCACTGACGGCGGGCCGCCACCGTCTTCGTGATCTTGTACCGGGGTTTCCGGGTGCCCGAGCCGTCGCACGCCGTCTCACGCACCCGGCCGCCGCCGGAGCCGTAGACGCAGTCGCCCGGGACGGTGCGGGGCCCGCCACCGCCCCCCGGGTCGCCCGGGTGCGGCGGTTCGAGGTTGCGCATGCAGGCGTACCCCTGGGGAATCGTGCCGTCCCCGTGCTCCGGGGAGGACGGGTCCCGCGCGCCGATGTGCAGGACGAAGTCGGTGGTGGGCGGGCACAGCGGGCCGTTGCCAGGGGTGCCGTCGTGGCGGGCGACGACCCGGGCCGCCGCCCGTTCCCCGGCGCACGGCACCTCGGTGAAGCCGGCGGTGCCGAAGGAACTGCACTCGCCGACCGCGAGGAACCGGGCGCCGTAGCCGGTGGTCGGGGCGGCCGCCCCGGTCGGTGTGCCGTGCGCGGTGGGCCCGGGCGAGCGCTGGCAGCCCGTCAGCAGGGCGAGGGGCAGCGCCAGCAGCCCGCACACCAGCCCCACGGAACGTCTCACGTGCATCCCCATCCCCCCAGACACCCCCTGCCCAGCGTGACCCGTCGTGAGTGGGCCACGCCAGCCGTTTCGGAGGCTTTCCGCCCCTTGTGGGGGTTACGCCCCATGCGTGACGTACGTCTAGTACGTCAGCCCATGGCCGATGGGGTACAGCACCTGCGCCGGATCGTCCGCCCGCTGCACCGGCACCGGCAGCCTGCCGCGCGGCCCGACCCGCCCGGCGACCACCCTGGCGGCGGCGCGCAGCTCGACGTCGGTCCACGAGTAGACGGCCAGGCAGGACTTCACGGAAGGCAGCACCGCCACGTCGTACGGGTTGCGAACGGCGATCGCCACCACCGGAACGCCCGTGCCGACCAGCCGTTCGACCAGCGTCTTCTGGCTGCTGCCCGCCGTGACGTTGTACGTCGCCACCACCACCGCGTCCACCCCCTGGGCCGCCGTGACCGCCTTGGCGACGGCCGCCTCGGAGGGGTCGGTCCCGGTCGGCAGGGCGGTGGCGGTGAAGCCGAGTTCGGTGAGGGCGGCGGCCAGCACGCCGGTGGGCGGGCCCGTGGTCCCCGAGGGCGAAGCCGGGTCGGCGCCGACCACCAGCAGCCGGGGGTGCGTGCGGCGGGACAGCGGGAGCAGCCGGCCCTCGTTGACCAGCAGGGTGGTCGTGCGCTCGGCGATGCGGTCGGCCGTGGCCAGGTGCTCGGCGACGCCGACCGTCCGGTGCACGCCGGCCGCGTCGACGTACGGCTGCTCCAGCAGCCCCAGCTTCGACTTCAGCCGCAGGATCCGCAGCACCGATTCATCGAGCCGGCCCTCCGTCAGCTCGCCCTCCTTCACCGCACGGAGCACGGCGTTCCAGGCCACGTCCAGGTTCGGCGGGTTGAGCAGTTGGTCGACACCCGCCTTCAGCGCGAGCACCGGCACCCGGTCGTCCCCGTACTTCGTGCGGACGCCCTGCATGCCGAGGGAGTCGGTGACCACGACCCCGTCGTAGCCGAGTTCCCCGCGCAGGATGCCGGTGAGGACGGGCCGGGAGAGGGTGGCCGGGTCACCGGAGTCGTCGAGGGCCGGGAACTGGATGTGGGCGGTCATGACCGAGTCGATGCCGGCCCTGATCGCCGCCCGGAACGGCACCGCGTCCAGCTTCTCCCACAGCTCCCGGCTGTGGGTGATGACGGGGAAGCCGAAGTGGCTGTCGACGGCGGTGTCCCCGTGCCCCGGGAAGTGCTTGGCGGTCGCCGCGACCCCGGCCGCCTGATACCCCTTCACCTCGGCCGCCACCAGCCCGGCCACCGCCTGCGGGTCCGCCCCGAAGGAGCGTACGCCGATGACCGGGTTGGCCGGGTTGACGTTCACGTCCGCGTCGGGGGAGTAGTCCTGGCGGATACCCATGGCGCGCAGCTCCGCGCCGGAGATCCGGCCGAGGGTGCGGGCGTCGGTGCGGGAGCGGCCCGCGCCGATCGCCATCGCGCCGGGGAACAGCGTCGCGGGCTTGCCGACGCGGCACACGGCGCCGTGCTCCTGGTCGGTGGCGATGAGCACGGGCAGACCGCGGGGCTCCTCCAGCGACGCCCGCTGGATCCCGTTGGACAGTTCCGCGATCTGCCGCGGATCCCGGGTGTTGTGCGCCCAGGTGAAGTAGATGATGCCGCCGACCCGGTACCTGGCGATCAGCTCGGCGGCCGTGCGTACGCCGATCTCCTTGAGGTTGGCGTCGATGTCGGCCTGGTCGGGGGCGGTGGCCGAGTGCCCGTACACCCGCATCACGAACAGCTGACCGACCTTCTCCTCCAGCGTCATGCGGGAGACGAGGGCGCGGAGCTTCCTGTCGCCGGGTGCGGCGTGCGCGACACCACCGACCGTCGCGGTCGCGGTGAGCCCCGCCGTGGCGGCGAGGACGGTACGCCTGGAGGGCCGTGCGGTGCTTGCCGTGGGTCCTGTGGGTTCGGTGGGTCCCGGGCTTCCCGTGCCGGTCTGGTGCACGTGCACTCCTTCCGGAGAGGATCCGCTGGAGGTCCGCTGAAGGAAACTTCCGAGAACTCACCCATATCCGGGAAGTTTCTGCCAGTCAAGGGAATGCACACTAACCAGAAAGGCGCCGCCATCGGCGCAGGCGCCGGGGGGCGCGCCGATGGCGGTACGCTGCCGCCGCTCAGTCCAGCTCGTAGTCGAAGGAGTACGGGAAGGGCGACTCGCCGGGGCGGTACGTGAAGGTGCCCGAGCCGCGCAGCCCGGCCAGCTCCCCGGTGCCCGACGCCGGCACCACCTCGAAGGAACAGAGAACGGAACCGTCCTCCTCGAACGACCCGCGCTCCTCCACCACGAAGCTCCCCTCCCGGCCGTCCAGCCGCCCGGCGAGCAGCTCCATGCCCGTGAAGGTCCCCGTCTTCTCGGTGACGTAGACGATGGTGTACTCGCAGTTCGTGCGGGCCGCCTCGATCCCGCCGGTGAAGGCGTTGACGACGGAGGCACGGGTGAGCTTCGGACTCGCCCCTTCCGGACTGACCGTGCTCTCCTCCCAGTTGGCGTAGGAGATGTGACCGGCGGTGTGCGTGGACATGCGGTTCCCTTCAGTGAAGCGGTGTGCGCCTGTTCCGCCAGCCTGTCCCCCGTACCTGACACCTCCTGTCAGGTACAGCACCCGATCGGCAGAATGACGGCATGCGCGCCGACCGCCTCCTCTCCCTGCTCCTCCTGCTGCAGAACCGCGGCCGGATGACCGCCCCCGAACTCGCGGCGGAGCTGGAGGTGTCGGTGCGTACCGTCTACCGCGACATCGAGGCGCTGGGTGCCTCGGGCGTCCCGGTGTGCGCCGACCGCGGCCCTGCCGGCGGCTACCGCCTCATGGACGGCTACCGCACCCGGCTGACCGGCCTCACCGACGCCGAGGCCGACGCCCTCTTCCTCGCCGGGGCACCCGGCCCCGCCCGCGACCTGGGCCTCGGCGCCGTCCTGCCCACCGCCCAGCTGAAACTGCGCGCGGCCCTCCCGGCCGAACTCGCCGACCGCACCCGCCGCATCCAGGAACGCTTCCACCTCGACACCCCCGCCTGGTTCCGGGACGCCGACCCGGTGCCGTGTCTCGAGCCGGTCGCGCGAGCGGTGTGGGAACAACGGGTGCTGCGCGCCCACTACCGACGCTGGCGCGGCGAGGTGCACCGGGAGCTGCGCCCTCTGGGCCTGGTCCTCAAGGGCGGCAACTGGTACCTGCTGGCGCTGGCCGGCGGCGATCCCGGAGACACGGACGCCCCCGCAGCGACCGTGCGCACGTACCGCATGTCCCGCTTCGTGACCGTGGACCTCACGACGGACACCTTCGAACGCCCCGCCGGCTTCGACCTGGCCGCCCACTGGGCGGAGTCCTCCCGGCACCTGGAGCGGACACTCCACCAGGACACCGCCCGTCTGCGCGTCTCCCCCCGGGCCCAGCGCCTGCTCCCGATGCAGTTCGGCGCGCTGGGCAGACGGGCCCTGGACAGCGCCGGACCACCGGACGTCGAGGGCTGGGTGGAGGTGCGGATGCCGGTGGAGACGCGGGCCGTCGCGGTCACCGACCTGCTGCGGCTCGGCGCGGAGGCGGAGGTCCTCGGCCCGCCCGAGCTGCGGCAGGCGTTCACCGAGGCCGTTGCCGCTCTGGCCCACCGCTACGGGCTGGGTGGGGGTGGGTGATCGGCGGGTCGGTCGGGTGGCCCCACGGTGACCTGGAGGCCCTGCTCCTACGCCGAGTCGCTCAGCAGCCGCACCAGGTGCTCGCGCCCGGCGTCCAGCAGGCCCGGCAGCGGGGCGGCGGCCTCGTACCAGCGTTTCTCGTACTCCCAGCACAGCCAGCCGTCCCAGCCGTGCCGGGAGAGCACCTCCAGGCACTCGGTGAGCGGCAGCACACCGGCGCCGAGCGGGAGCGGGGTGGTGTCCTCGGCGGAGGCGATGTCCTTCACCTGCACGTATCCGAGGTGCGGGGAGAGCGCCGCGAACGTCTCGCTCGGCTGCTCGCCGCCCAGCCAGGTGTGCATCACGTCCCACAGCGCGCCGACATGGCGGTGGCCCACGGGGCCGAGGACGCGGATCGCCTCGGCTCCGGTGCGGTGCGAGTCGTGGGTCTCCAGCAGGATCCGGACGCCGAGGGCGGCGGCGTCCTCGGCGGCGGTGCCCAGCCGCCGGGCGGCCGTGGCGTCGGCGTCGGCCCGGGACTGGTCGGGTTCGGCTCCCGGGAAGACGCGTACGAAGGGGGCACCGAGGTCGTGGGCGAGATCGAGGAGTTGCCGGATTTCGCCGAGTACGGGTTCGTCCGGGCCGGGCGCGGCGACGCGCGCGTATCCGGCGATCCCGAGCAGCCGGATCCCGGACGCCTTGAACGCGGCGGCCACGTCGGCCCGCTCGGCGGGGCCGAGGCCCGGGTGCACCGGTTCCTCCGGATGGGCGCGCAACTCGACGCCGTGGTAGCCGTGTTCGGCCGCGAGGGCCAGTACCTCCGGCACGGGCAGGCCTGGGACACCGAGGGTGGAGAACGCCAGCTTCATGGGGCGGACACTACCCGGCACCGCCCGACACTCACCTGATTCGCGCGGATCGAGCCGTAAGTCTCCGGGCCACCCGCTACTCGGCGACGGGCCGGTACACGTTCACCAGCGCGCCCGTCTCGGCGGTGGTCGTCGACACCAGTTCCAGCGTCCGCTTGCCCCCGTCCGCCGGGAAGACCGACTTGCCGCCGCCGAGGATCACCGGCATGACGACGAGCCGCAACTCGTCGACGAGGCCCTCCTGCAGCAGGGTCCGGACCAGCGTGGGGCTTCCCATCACGGTCAGGTCGCCGCCGTCGGCGGCGCGCAGCTCACGGACCCGGCCGAGGGCCTCGGCGACGGGGATCCGGACGGTGTTGTCCCAGGTGAGCCCGTCGTCCCCGAGGGTGTCGGAGACGACGTACTTCCGGATCGAGTTCATCCGGTCGGCGAAGGGGTCCCCGGCCCGTTCCGGCCAGGCCGCCGCCATCGACTGCCACGTGCGCCGCCCGAACAGCAGCGCCGCCGCCTTCTCCAGTGCCGCGGCGAAGGCACCGCCGACCACCTCGGGCTCGAAGAACGGGTGCGACCAGCCCCCGTGCGCGAACCCTCCGTCGGTGTCCTCCTCGGCCCCGCCGGGCGCCTGCACGACGCCGTCCAGGCTCATGAACTCGGTGACGGTGACACGCATGGGAACCACTCCTTCTGGTCTGCCGCCCCGGCCGGGCGGTCACGGCAGGGGAGACCCTCGTGGTGTACGGAACTCATCGCTCACCGCTCGGACGGCCTCGGCCTCGACTCCCGCCGACCGCAGCCGCCGCGCCGGCAGCTCCGTCTCGGGCAGGGTCGCGCCGTACCGCCCGGCCAGGACGTGCTCGAGGACGTCCCTGGCTTCGGCGAGTCCGACACCGAGCGTCTTGCGCAGCACCCGCATGACCGCCACCCGGTCCGCGGGCGCGCCCAGACGCAGCACTGTCCGCCCGTGCTCGGCAAGCATGCGCTGCCGCACCGGGGCCGGCAACTCGCCGCCGCACAGAGCCGCCGCGCCAGCAGCTCCGTCTCGGGCAGGGTCGCGCCGTACCGCCCGGCCAGGACGTGCTCGAGGACGTCCCTGGCTTCGGCGAGTCCGACACCGAGCGTCTTGCGCAGCACCCGCATGACCGCCACCCGGTCCGCGGGCGCGCCCAGACGCAGCACCGTCCGCCCGTGCTCGGCAAGCATGCGCTGCCGCACCGGGGCCGGCAACTCGCCGCCGCACAGAGCCGCCCCGCTCCCGCAGTTCCGGCACACCACCTCGGTGTCCCACCGCAGCGAGTCGCCCACCAGCACCTGCACGCCGTGCCACTCGGCCGCGCCCCGGCAGTCCTCGCAGGGGACGGAGGCCTCCAGTGATTCGAAGGTCAATTCGAATGTCATGCGGCAGCCGCCGTTCTCACGCCCGCGGCGCCCCCGAGGAGCCCCGCACCATCAGCTCTCCGCGGACCGTCGCGATCCCCCCGGGCGGGGGTTCCTCGCGCCCCATGGCGATGCGGCCGGCCCGTGCCCCGGCCTCCGCGAGGGGCAGTCGTACCGTCGTGAGGGAGGGCACCGCGTCGATGCTGAAGGGCAGGTCGTCGAAGCCGGCGACCGACACGTCCTGCGGGATGCGCATACCGGAGTCGCGCAGGGCGGCGCAGGCGCCGAGGGCGACGGAGTCGTTGGCGGCGACGACGGCGGTGAGGGAGGGGTCCCGGCGGAGCAGCTCGAGGGTGGCCTCGTAGCCGGAGCGCCGGTCGTAGCGGCCGTGCACCGTCCAGCGCTTCTCCTCCTCGATACCGGCGGCGGCGAGCGCGTCGCGGTGGCCTTCGAGCCGGTCCCGGGTGGTGGTCCGCTCCTCGGGTCCGGCGATGTAGCCGAGGCGCCGGTGGCCGAGGCCGATGAGGTGCTCGGTCAGTTGCCGGGCGCCCCCGCGGTTGTCGAAGGCGAGCGCGACGGCCTGCGTGTCGGGGGCCGGGGGCCGTCCGCACAGCACCACCCGGGTTCCGGCTTCCGTGAGCTTGCGCAGCTTCGCGGCCACGGCCGCCGCGTGCGGCGCCTCCTCCACCGCGCCGCCGGTGAGCACCACGGCCGCGGCCCGCTGCCGCTGCAGCAGCGTCAGGTAGGTCAGTTCGCGTTCCGGTGAGCCGCCGGTGTTGCAGACGACGGCCAGCCGTTCCCCGCCGGCCCGTCCGCCGGGTCCGCCCATCTCGCCCTGGACGGCGCCGGCCATGATGCCGAAGAAGGGGTCGGCGATGTCGTTGACGAGGATGCCCACGAGGTCGGAGGTGGCTGCCGCCAGTGCGCTGGCCGGGCCGTTGAGGACGTAGTCCAGCTCGTCCACGGCCCGGAGCACCCGCTCTTTGGTGGAGGCGGCCACGGGGTAGTTGCCGTTCAGCACGCGCGACACCGTCGCGGGCGAGACCTGGGCGCGGGCCGCCACGTCCGCCAGGGTCACCGTCATCTCGTCGTCCTCCGGTCGCGCATCTCGTGGTACGTCTCGTACGTCCTCGTAGACAGGTCAGCCACTGCCACGGTTCCGTGCGGTGTCGAGCAGACCCTAAGGCCAACCGCCCCCGCTGTTCGACCCCTCGAACAATTCCACATGGACCAGGCCTTGTCCGGAGCACCGGTCAGAGGCTAGCTTCTCATGGGATAGAAAGCGCTTGCTGTATTGCTTATGACTGCATTGCCGCTGCACCGCTCATGAATGGACGAATGGGGACTGATGTGACACGCAAGACGGTGCGTATCGCCATGAACGGCGTCACCGGACGTATGGGCTACCGACAGCACCTCGTCCGGTCGATCCTCGCCCTGCGCGAGCAGGGAGGCCTGGACCTCGGCGACGGCACCGTGCTGTGGCCGGAACCCGTCCTGGTCGGCCGCCGTGAACACGCCCTGAGGGAGATCGCGGAACGCCACGGCCTGGAGCACGTCGCGACGGACGTGGACGCGGTGCTCGCCGACCCGGACGTCGACATCTACTTCGACTCCCAGGTCACCTCCGCCCGCGAGGAGTCGATCAAGAAGGCGATCGCCGCGGGCAAGCACGTCTACACCGAGAAGCCCACCGCGACCGGCCTCGACGGCGCCCTCGAACTCGCCCGGCTCGCGCACGCCGCCGGCATCAAGCACGGCGTCGTCCAGGACAAGATCTTCCTGCCCGGCCTGCTGAAGCTGAAGCGGCTCATCGACGGCGGCTTCTTCGGCCGGATCCTGTCCGTCCGCGGCGAGTTCGGCTACTGGGTCTTCGAGGGCGACTGGCAGCCCGCCCAGCGCCCCTCCTGGAACTACCGCACCGAGGACGGCGGCGGCATCGTCGTCGACATGTTCCCGCACTGGGAGTACGTCCTGCACGAGCTGTTCGGCCGCGTGAAGTCCGTCCAGGCCCTGACCGCCACCCACGTCCCGCAGCGCTGGGACGAGAACGGCAAGCCCTACGACGCCACCGCCGACGACGCCGCGTACGGCATCTTCGAGCTCGAGGGCGGCGCCATCGCCCAGATCAACTCCTCCTGGGCCGTCCGCGTCAACCGCGACGAGCTGGTGGAGTTCCAGGTGGACGGCACGGAAGGGTCGGCCGTCGCGGGCCTGCGCAAGTGCCGCGTCCAGCACCGGTCCGCCACCCCCAAGCCGGTCTGGAACCCCGACATCCCCGCCACCGAGGTCTTCCGGGACCAGTGGCAGGAGGTCCCGGACAACGCCGAGTTCGACAACGGCTTCAAGACCCAGTGGGAGATGTTCCTCAAGCACGTCTACGCCGACGCCCCCTACCACTGGGACCTCCTCGCCGGCGCCCGCGGCGTCCAGCTCGCCGAGCTGGGCCTGAAGTCGTCGGCCGAGGGCCGCCGCATCGACGTACCGGAGATCGCGCTGTGACCATCCGACTGCCCGACGCGCACGGCGCACTGCGGACCTACGAACCCCGCACCGAGCCGCTCGCCACCACCCCCGGCACCCCCCTCACCTCCCGTACGGTCTTCTCGGCGGCGCACGTGGTCGCCGACCCGTACGCCGACGTGTCCCCCGACTCGCCCGCCGCCGTCGACTGGGACGCCACCCTCGCCTTCCGCCGCCACCTGTGGTCGCACGGGCTCGGCGTCGCCGAGGCCATGGACACCGCCCAGCGCGGCATGGGCCTGGACTGGGCGGGCGCGGCCGAGCTGATCCGCCGGTCCGCCGCGGAGGCCCGCAGCGTGGGCGGCCGGATCGCCTGCGGGGTCGGCACCGACCAGATCACCGGCGGGTCTCTCGTGGAGATCCGCACGGCGTACGAGGAGCAGCTCGCGCTCGTCGAGGAGTCCGGCGCCCAGGCGATCCTGATGGCCTCCAGGGCCCTCGCGGCCGCCGCCCGGGGCCCCGAGGACTACCTGGAGGTCTACGGCCACCTCCTGCGCCAGTCCGCCGAACCGGTGATCCTGCACTGGCTCGGCCCGATGTTCGACCCGGCCCTGGAGGGCTACTGGGGCTCCTCCGACCTGGACGCGGCCACCGACACCTTCCTCCAGGTCATCGCCGCCCACCCCGACAAGGTCGACGGCATCAAGATCTCGCTCCTGGACGCCCAGCGCGAGATCGACCTGCGCCGCCGCCTCCCGCAGGGCGTGCGCTGCTACACCGGCGACGACTTCAACTACCCCGAGCTGATCGCGGGCGACGAGCGGGGCTTCAGCCACGCCCTGCTCGGCATCTTCGACCCGCTGGGCCCGCTGGCGGCCGAGGCGGTACGGGTCCTGGACACCGGGGACACCGCCGGCTTCCGCGCCCTGCTCGACCCCACCGTGGAGCTGTCCCGCCACCTCTTCCAGGCGCCGACCCGCTACTACAAGACGGGCGTGGTCTTCCTGGCCTGGCTCGCGGGCCACCAGGCACACTTCACGATGGTCGGCGGCCTGCAGTCCGCCCGCTCCCTCCCGCACTTCGCCCGCGCCTACGAACTCGCCGACGGACTGGGCCTGTTCCCCGACCCCAAGCTGGCCGAGGAACGCATGAAGAACCTGCTCGCCATGTACGGGGTGACCCAGTGACCGCTCTGGAACGCTTCTCCATCAACCAGATGACGGTGAAGCAGCTGCCCATGCCCGAACTCGTCGACGCCTGCCGCGACCTGGGCGTCACGAACGTCGGCCTGTGGCGCGAGCCGGTGCGGAGTCACGGCCTCGAGGCGACCGCGAAACTGGTCCGCGACGCGGGCCTCACCGTCACCACCCTGTGCCGGGGCGGCTTCCTCACGGCGATCGACCCTCAGGCGCGGGCGGCGGCCCTGGCCGACAACCGCCGTGCCGTCGACGAGGCCGCGACCCTCGGCACCGAGGTGCTGGTCCTGGTCTCCGGCGGCCTGCCCGCCGGCTCCAAGGACCTGCACGGCGCCCGCGAGCGCATCGCCGACGCCCTCGCCGAGCTGGGGCCCTACGCCGAGGACCACGGGGTGAAGCTGGCCATCGAGCCCCTCCACCCCATGTACGCCGCGGACCGCTGCGTCGTCTCCACCCTCACCCAGGCCCTCGACCTCGCCGAGCGCTTCCCCGCCCACCAGGTCGGCGTCACCGTCGACACGTACCACATCTGGTGGGACGACCAGGCCCCCGCCCAGATCGCCCGCGCCGGAGCGAGTGGCCGCATCCACACCTTCCAGCTCGCCGACTGGACCACCCCGCTGCCCGAGGGTGTGCTCAACGGGCGCGGCCAGATCGGCGACGGCGCGATCGACATGCGCGAGTGGAAGGGCTACGTCGAGGCGGCCGGCTACACCGGTCCCATCGAGGTGGAACTCTTCAACGACGCGCTGTGGGCGCGGGACGGGCGCGAGGTGCTCGCCGAGACCGCGGCGCGGTTCGCGGAACACGTGGGCGAACAGGTGGTCGAATAAAAAAATTCGGAATCCCGTGCAACCCTTCCCGCACCCGGTGGGTCCTACGTGGCATCAGGGCTTCTGGAGGGGGATCCGGGGGGATTACGGGGTTCTGATGCGGAGGGGAAACGCCGAGGGGCCCGGTCGTCGGACCGGGCCCCTCGAAGCTTCCGGGAGTGGGGTACGGGCCCACTCACGGTTCGGCACCGTCAGAAGAACACCCCGCACCGCAGCAGCACGTTCGCATAAGGCCGCGCCTCTCCCGTGCGCACGACCAGACGCGCCCCCGCGGACAGCTCCTTCAGCCGCTCGTGCGGCACCAGGGCAAGGTCGGGGAAGTGCCCGTCCAGCAGGGACGCCGCCGCCGGATTGGCCGCCCGTACCTCCGTCGCCGCCGTCGCGCCCTCCACCACCAGCTCGGCCAGCAGACCGTCCAGCACCTCGGCGAAGGACGGCACTCCGGCGCGGAAGGCGAGGTCCACGACCCGGGGGCCCTGCGGGATCGGCATGCCCGCGTCGCACACGAGGACGCCGTGCCCGTGGCCCAGTTCGGCCAGCGCGCCGGAGAGGTGCCGGTTGAGGATGCCCGCCTTCCTCACAGGGCGTCCACCTCCGCCGCCGTGGGGAACGACTCCTGCGCGCCCCGCTTCGTCACGGCCGCCGCACCGACCCGGGCCGCGTGGGCCGCCGCCTCGGCGAGCGAGGAACCCGACCCGAGCCGCCAGGCCAGCGCCGCCGTGAACGCGTCGCCTGCGCCCGTGGTGTCCACGGCGTCCACCTTCACCGACGGGACCCGCGTGACGCCCTCCACGGACGCCACCAGCGCACCCTCGGCGCCCAGCGTGACGACCACCGAACGCGGGCCCTTGGCGAGCAGGATCCCCGCCCAGTCCTCGGGACGGTCCCCGGCCGGGACGTCGCCCAGGATCACCCTCGCCTCGTGCTCGTTCACGATCAGCGGGTCGCACGCCGCCAGCACCTCCGTCGGGAGCGGACGCGGCGGGGAGGGGTTCAGGACGAACCGGGTGCCCTCCGGCAGGTTCCGTACGACCTCCACGACCGTCTCCAGCGGGATCTCCAGCTGCGCCGACACCACCCGGGAGGCGTGCAGGAGGCAGCTGGCGGCCCGGACGTCCGTCGGCGTCAGCCGCCCGTTGGCACCCGGCGAGACGACGATGCTGTTGTCACCGGACGGATCGACGGTGATCAGCGCCACGCCCGTCGGCGCGCCGCCCACCAGCACGCCCACCGTGTCCACCCCGGCCGCCCGCTGCGAGTCGAGCAGCAGCCGGCCGTGCGCGTCGTCGCCGACCCGCGCCAGCAGGGCCGTACGGGCCCCGAGCCGGGCGGCCGCGACCGCCTGGTTGGCGCCCTTGCCGCCCGGGTGGACGGCCAGGTCGCCGCCGAGCACCGTCTCACCGGCACCCGGGCGTCGCTCGACGCCGATCACCAGGTCGGCGTTGGCCGATCCCACGACCAGAAGGTCGTAGTCGTACATGAGAAGACTCCCCTGAGGAAAAACCCGGAGCGGGCGGTCGCCACGAGCCGTGAACGACCGCCCGCCCGTTCGCCGTTGTTCGCTGTCGTCAGCCGCTGAACCCGGCCACGTTCTCCTTCGTGACCACCTTCACCGGCACCTTCACCGTCGCCGCCACCTTCTTGCCCTGGATCGCCCGCAGCGCGTTGTCCACCGCGATCCTCCCGAGCTGGGTGGGCTGCTGGGCCACGGACGCGTACAAAGTGCCGTTCTTCACAGCGGTCAGACCGTCCGGGGTGCCGTCGAAACCGACGACCTGGACCGACTTCCCGGCCCTGGCTCCCAGCGCCTTGACGGCGCCGAGGGCCATCTCGTCGTTGGCGGCGATGACACCCTGGACGTCGGGGTGGGCCTGGAGCAGGTTCGACATCACGTCGAGGCCCTTGGTGCGGTCGAAGTCGGCGGGCTGCTGGGCCAGCACCCGGATGCCCGGGTAGGCCTTCAGACCCCTGGCGAAACCCTCCGCCCGCTCGCGGGCGGCGGAGGTGCCCGCCTGGCCCTGCAGGATCACGATCCTGCCCTTGCCGCCGAGCTTCTCGGCGATCGTCTTCGCGGCGAGCTCACCGCCGGCCACGTTGTCCGAGGCCACCAGGGCGTCCACCGAGGCCTTGTTGACGCCGCGGTCCACCGCGATGACGGGGGTCCCCGCCTTGTCGGCGGCGCGCACGGACGGGCCCGCGGCGTCCGAGTCCACCGGGTTGACGATGACCGCGTCGAAGCCGGAACTGGTGAAGTTCTGCAGCTGGTTGGCCTGCTGGGAGGCGTCGTTCTGGGCGTCCGTGACGGTCAGGTCCACGCCCAGCTTCCTCGCCTCGGCCTGGGCGCCCGCCCGGATCTGCACGAAGAACGGGTTGTTCAGGGTGGACAGGGACAGGCCCGCCTTCGGGTCGGCCGTGGCGGAGGAACCGCCGTGCAGGAACGTGGTGGCGCCCACGACCGCCACGGTGACCACCGCCGCGAGCGCGTACGTCCCCGCCTGCCGGCCCTTGCCGCCACCGCCCGTGCCGGCGGCCAACGGGGTGGCCCCGGCCTTGCGGCGCAGCGTGTCGAGCAGCACCGCCAGCGCGATGACGACACCGATGACGACCTGCTGCCAGAACGCGGAGACCGACAGCAGGTTCAGTCCGTTGCGCAGCACCGCCAGGATCAGCGCACCGATCAGCGTCCCCGACGCCTTGCCGGTGCCGCCCGCCAGCGAGGCCCCGCCGATGACGACCGCGGCGATCGCGTCCAGCTCGTAGCCGTCGGCCGCCTGCGGCTGCGCGGAGGACAGGCGGGCGGCCAGCACGACCCCCGCGGCGGCGGCGAACACCCCGGACAGGGCGTAGATGGCGAGCTTCTGCCGCTTCACCCGCAGTCCCGACAGCCGGGCCGCCTCCTCGTTGCCGCCGATCGCGTACATGGACCGGCCGATGTACGTCCGCCCGAGCACGAACGCCGCGACGAGCCCCATGACGACCATGACCAGCACCGGCACCGGCAGCCAGCCGCCCAGCGTGTCACCGAGGTGGGAGACGGAGCCGGGGAAGGCGATCGGGGAGCCCCCCGAGATGACCAGCGCCAGACCGCGGGCCACCGACAGCATCGCGAGCGTCGCGATGAACGGCGGCAGTTTCCCGTAGGCGACCAGGAAACCGTTGACCAGACCGGCCGCGACACCGGTGGCGACGGCCAGCAGCACGGCTATGAACACCGGCACGCCGTGCGCTGTCGCACTCCAGGCCAGCACGGTGGCGGACAGCGCGGCCACCGAGCCGACCGACAGGTCGATGCCCGCCGAGACGATCACGAACGTGACGCCGAAGGCGAGGACGGCCGTCACGGCCGCCTGCACACCCACGTTCAGGAGGTTGTCGGTGGTCAGGAAGTCCCCGGACAGCGCCGACAGGGCGACGAGGAGGACGATCAGCGCGGTGAGCGCGCCGTTGTCGAGCAGGAGACGGCGGACCGCCGCGGCGCCACCGGCGCCCGTTGTGCTCTGGAGCGTGTCAGTGGCCACGGGGGGCCTCCAGTTCGGTGGGAGAAGTGCCTGATTCGGTTTCGGTGAGGGGATTGCTCACCGCGAGTGCCATCACGGCGTCCTGGGTGGCCTCGCCGGCCGCGAGCTCGCCCGCGATCCGGCCCTGGGCCATCACCAGCACCCGGTCGCTCATGCCGAGCACCTCGGGCAGATCGCTGGAGATCATCAGGACGGCGGCACCGGCGGCCGTGAGCTCGTTGATGAGCTGGTAGATCTCGACCTTGGCGCCGACGTCGATGCCGCGCGTCGGCTCGTCGAGGATCAGCACCCTGGTGTCGGCGAGCAGCCACTTGCCGATGACGACCTTCTGCTGGTTGCCGCCGGACAGCGTGCGCACCTGCTGGCCGAGGCCCGCCATCCGCACACCCAGCTGCACGGCGATCCGCTCGGCCGACGTGTGCTGCGCCTTGAGGTCGACGAGTCCGGCGCGGGTGGCCGCCCGCATGGTCACCAGGCCCAGGTTCTCCTCCACGGAGGCGTCCAGCAGCAGCCCCTGGCCCTTGCGGTCCTCCGGGACCAGCCCGATCCCGGCCGTCATGGCCGCGTTGACGTCATGGCGCCTCAGCTCCGTACCGGAAACCCGCACGGCCCCCTTGTCGTAGGGGTCGGCGCCGAACACCGCCCGCACGACCTCGGTACGGCCGGCCCCGACGAGCCCCGCGATGCCGACGACCTCACCGGCGTGCACCTCGAAGCTCACGTCGTGGAAGACGCCGTCCCGGGTGAGCCCCTCGACGGTGAGCAGCGGGGCGCCCCGGTCGGCGCGTTCGCGCGGGTACTGCTGCTCGATGGACCGCCCCACCATGAGCCGTACGAGTTCGTCCTCGGGGGTGGAGGCCGGGACCTGCCCGACCGACCTGCCGTCGCGGATGACGGTGACCCGGTCGCCGAGCGCCGCGATCTCCTCCAGGTGATGGGTGATGAAGACGATCCCGACGCCGTCCTCGCGCAGCCTGCGCACGATGGCGAAGAGCCTCTCCACCTCCTCGGAGGTGAGCACGGCGGTCGGCTCGTCCATGACGAGCACGCGCGCGTCCAGGCTGAGGGCCTTGGCGATCTCGACCATCTGGAGGCGGGCGATGCCCAGTTCGCGGACACGCGCGCGTGGGGAGACGCTGACGCCGACGCGCTCCAGGAGGACGGCCGCGTCGGCCTCCATCCGCTTCCGGTCGATCATGCCGAGCCGGCGCGGTTGCCGCCCCAGGAAGATGTTCTCGGCGACCGTCAGATCGGGAACGAGGTTGAACTCCTGGTAGATGGTGGCGATCCCGAGGCGCTCGGAGTCCTGCGCACCGTGGATGCGCACCTCCTCGCCGCCGACGAGGATCCGCCCGGCGTCGGGTGTGTAGGCGCCGGAGAGCATCTTGATGAGGGTGCTCTTGCCCGCGCCGTTCTCACCGAGCAGCACATGGACCTCGCCCCGGCGCAGGTCGAAGTCGACGCCGTCCAGCGCGACCACGCCCGGGAAGGTCTTCCGTATGCCCTCGATGCGCAGCAACTCGTCCGGGTCGCTCACGACGTGCTCCTTTGCACTGGGGAGGGGGACTGGGTGGGGGGAGTGGGCTCGCCGCACGAGCGGCGTACGACGAGACGGGCGGGGAGGGTGACGGACGTGGGGGGACGTCCCTCGATGCGGTCGACCAGGGCCCGTACGGCGGCCCGGCCCAGCTCGCCCGTGGGCTGGGCGATCGCCGTGACCGGCGGATCGGTGTGCACGAACCAGGGGATGTCGTCGAACGCGGCCAGCGCGATGTCGTCCGGCACGCGCAGCCCACGCGCGCGTATCGCGTCCAGTGCGCCGAGTGCCATCAGGTTGTCGGCGGCGAAGACGACCTCGGGCGGCTCGGGCAGGTCGAGGAAACCCTCGGTGACCCGCCGCCCGCTCTCCGCCTGGAAGTCGCCCTGGCCTACGCAGGCGTCCGGCAGGGGGAGCCCGTACTCCGCCATCGCCGCCCGGAAGGCGTCGACGCGCTCGCTGCCGGTGGTGGTGGCGGCGGGGCCCGCGATGATCGCGAGCCTGCGGTGTCCCAGCCCGTGCAGATGCGCGACGAGATCCCGGATGGCCGCCTGCCCGTCGGCCCGTACGACGGGCACGTCCACGCCCGGGATCCACCGGTCCACGAAGACCATCGGCGTCCCCGCCCGCACGGCGTCCAGCATCAGCGGGGAGCCGCCGTCGGTGGGGGAGACGAGGAGGCCGTCGATCCGCCGGTCGAGGAGCGTCCGCACGTGGTGGTCCTGGAGGTCGGGCCGCTCGTCGGCGTTGCCGATGATCACGCTGTAGCCGAGCGCGCGGGCCTCCTCCTCGACCGAGCGGGCCAGCTCGGTGAAGTAGGGGTTCATGACGTCGCTGATGACCAGGCCGAGGGTGCGCGTCTGGTCGGTGCGCAGCGAACGGGCGACGGCGTTCGGGCGGTAGCCCAGCGCCTCGACGGCGGCCAGCACGCGGGTACGTGCGTCGGCGCTGACCGACGGGTGGTCGTTCAGCACACGAGACACCGTGGCGACGGATACGCCCGCCTCGGCGGCGACGTCCTTGATGCTCGCCATCGCCGGCCCCACCTCCTTGTGGAATCGATTACACGCGTGGTGCGCAAGGAGGATTGGAATCGATTACACGGAGGCGGGGCAAGGGGGGAGGAGTGGCCGAAATGCAATCGTGACCGGGGTGGGGGTGGGGGTGTGCGCAGCGCCTGCCGGTATGTGACCGTGGGGCCGCCCGCTTCTTCGTGAGTGTCGTGCTTCCGCGAGCCGAGTAAAGGGCGCTGCGCGTCGCCTGCGGCGATCGGCCTGCGGCCGACCCTTGACTCGGCTCGCTCCAGCACGGGTGAGAAGCGAGCGGGCAGCCCGGTGAAGCGGGGCCCGGGTAGGGCGATCCCTGTCGTCAGTTGGGGTGTCGGGCGGGGTAGGGGGGCGCGGTCGCGTCTCGCCTGCACGCCGGGTGCGCTTGGCGGCTTGCGGCGGGAGGGGGCTGGGGTGCGGGTGGGTGGTGGGTGCGGGTGGGGTGGTGGGGGTGCGCGTGGGGTGGTGGGGGTTCCGTCTGTCGCCGGTGCCTCGCACTCTCGCCACAGTGGCCTCGCCGGTCGCCGTTATCGGGCGATGGGCAGATATGGGCGGGCGGGGGCGGCAAAAGGGCAGGTCGATGAGGTGAGGCCTGGCCCATTGCTGCCAATCTGCCCGGCAGGGTCATCGGCGGGTCAGCGCCAGCACACTCAGGCCGAACATCAGGACGCCCAGGGGGAGGTGGACCGACGGGACGTGTGCGATACCGAGTACCACCTGGAGCGAGGCGAGTACGAGGAAGCCCGAGGCGTGCCAGACGGGGCGGGGCGAGCCGCCGCCCGGCTTCCATGCCGGGCGGCCCCACGGTCACTCTCCAGCAGAGGGCCCGGCTGCACCCGCCGCGGCGACGAGGTGGACCCCGCGTCCGCGCGCCGGATCGTCGAGGAGTTCCTCGCCGCCGCCTCGGGGCGCACCGAACGGCTGGTGGCGTTGCTCACCGACGACGCGACCGCGGTCTCGGACGGTTACGGACTGGCCAGGCGGCTGCTGTGGTACAACACCCGCGAGCGCATCGCCTCCTACGTGCAGGCCGGCTTCAAGCCCACGCCGGCGAAGCGGCGTTCGGCCGGTGGCTCCCCCGCGTTCCGCATCGCGCTGGTCAACGACTCACCAGCCGCCCTCGCCGTCGTCGACGACCGGGTCGTGGGTGCCGTGGTGTTCGAAGTCGGCGACGGCAAGGTCGCGCACCTGCTTGGCATCGCCGCCGCGGACCGGCTCGCCCGCCTCAACTACGCCTGGCGGCAACACGAACACGAGGTGCCGGCCATCATCACATGGTGACCACAGCCACCGAAATCCGCCTCGGACAGCACCGGCCTCATGCCTGATACTCCACCCCTGTCACACCCCACCGGTACCGTCGGTTCATGGCTCAGGCGCAACCAGCGGCGACCCCGCCGAACCCGGCGGCCCCCACGCCCCCCACGCCCCCCACCGGCGAACGGCGGCTCGCCACCCTCGAAGGCGTGCTCGAAAGGATCACGTACGCCAACGAGGAGAACGGCTACACGGTCGCCCGGGTCGACACCGGAAGAGGCGCCGGTGACCTCCTCACGGTCGTCGGGGCGCTGCTCGGTGCCCAGGTCGGGGAATCCCTGCGCATGGAGGGCCGCTGGGGGTCGCACCCGCAGTACGGGAAGCAGTTCCACGTCGAGAACTACACCACCGTCCTGCCCGCCACCGTCCAGGGCATCCGCCGTTACCTGGGGTCGGGGCTGGTGAAGGGCATCGGGCCGGTCTTCGCCGACCGGATCACGCAGCACTTCGGGACGGACACGCTCCGGATCATCGAAGAGGAGCCGAAGCGGCTCATCGAGGTTCCCGGTCTCGGCCCCAAGCGGACCAGGAAGATCGCCGACGCCTGGGAGGAGCAGAAGGCGATCAAGGAGGTCATGCTCTTCCTCCAGACCGTCGAGGTGTCCACCTCCATCGCGGTGCGGATCTACAAGAAGTACGGGGACACCTCCATCTCCGTCGTGAAGAACCAGCCCTACCGGCTCGCCGCCGACGTCTGGGGCATCGGCTTCCTGACCGCCGACAAGATCGCCCAGTCCGTGGGCATCCCGCACGACAGCCCCGAGCGGGTGAAGGCGGGCCTGCAGTACGCGCTGTCGCAGTCCACCGACCAGGGGCACTGCTTCCTGCCGGAGGAGCGGCTGATCGCCGACGCCGTCAAGCTCCTCCAGGTCGACACGGGGCTCGTCATCGAGTGCCTGGCCGAGCTGTCCGCGCCCGCGGAGGAGGGTGAGGAGCCCGGGGTCGTGCGGGAGAAGGTGCCGGGTCCCGACGGTGACTCCGAGCCCGTCACCGCCGTCTACCTCGTCCCCTTCCACCGCGCCGAACTCTCCCTCTCCGCCCAGCTGTTGCGTCTGCTGCGCACCGACGAGGACCGGATGCCCGGCTTCCGGGACGTCGCCTGGGACAGGGCGCTGGCCTGGCTGGCGTCCCGCACCGGCGCCGATCTCGCGCCCGAGCAGGAGGCCGCCGTGAAGCTGGCGCTCACCGAGAAGGTGGCCGTGCTGACCGGCGGCCCCGGGTGCGGCAAGTCCTTCACCGTTCGCTCGATCGTGGAGCTGGCCCGTGCGAGGAAGGCGAAGGTCGTGCTCGCCGCGCCGACCGGGCGGGCCGCGAAGCGGCTGGCCGAGCTGACCGGGGCCGAGGCCTCCACGGTGCACCGGCTGCTGGAGCTGAAGCCGGGGGGTGACGCGGCGTACGACAGGGACCGTCCGCTCGACGCCGATCTGGTGGTCGTCGACGAGGCCTCCATGCTGGACCTCCTGCTCGCCAACAAGCTGGTCAAGGCGGTCCCGCCGGGCGCCCACCTCCTCTTCGTCGGGGATGTCGACCAGTTGCCCAGCGTGGGCGCGGGAGAGGTGCTGCGCGATCTGCTCGCCGACGGCAGCCCGGTCCCCGCCGTCCGCCTCACCAGGGTCTTCCGCCAGGCCCAGCAGTCGGGGGTGGTGACGAACGCGCACCGGATCAACTCCGGGCAGCATCCGGTCACGGACGGGATGAAGGACTTCTTCCTCTTCGTCGAGGACGACACGGAGGCGGCCGGGCGGCTGACCGTGGATGTGGCCGCGCGACGCATTCCGGCCAAGTTCGGTCTCGACCCGCGTCGTGACGTGCAGGTCCTCGCCCCCATGCACCGGGGCCCGGCCGGCGCGGGCGCCCTGAACGGCCTGCTCCAGCAGGCCATCACCCCGGGCCGCCCCGACCTGCCCGAGAAACGGTTCGGCGGCCGGGTCTTCCGCGTCGGCGACAAGGTCACCCAGATCCGCAACAATTATGAGAAGGGCAAGAACGGAGTCTTCAACGGCACCGTGGGCGTGGTCACCTCGCTCGACCCGGTCGACCAGCGTCTGACGGTGCTGACGGACGAGGACGAGGAGGTTCCGTACGAGTTCGACGAACTGGACGAGCTGGCCCACGCGTACGCGGTGACCATCCACCGGTCGCAGGGCAGTGAGTATCCGGCGGTGGTGGTTCCGGTCACCACCGGTGCGTGGATGATGCTCCAGCGCAACCTGCTCTACACGGCGGTGACCCGGGCCAAGCAGCTGGTCGTGCTCGTCGGTTCGCGCAAGGCGATCGGCCAGGCGGTGCGCACGGTGTCGGCCGGACGGCGCTGTACGGCACTCGACTTCAGGCTCCACGGGGCCGGACGGCCCTGACATCACCAAAAATGATCGATCAAACGAGTCGGGAAGGTCACACAGCACTTCCCGATGGCGGATCGAGGGTGGAGGATGGGCAGGTTGGCGGCACTGAGTGCCGTCAGTAGGCCCAATGGTCGACCCCGAGTGCACTCTCCTGAGCCAAATGGGGGATGGTAGAGACAGTCAGGGCACCTCGAAGAAGAGGCACTACGTCGGTGAGGGAAGACGTGAGCGACAACTCTGTAGTACTGCGGTACGGCGACGGCGAGTACACCTACCCGGTGATCGACAGCACCGTCGGCGACAAGGGCTTCGACATCGGGAAGCTCCGCGCCCAGACCGGTCTGGTGACTCTGGACAGCGGTTACGGCAACACGGCCGCATACAAATCCGCCGTCACCTACCTCGACGGCGAGGCGGGCATCCTGCGGTACCGGGGCTACCCGATCGAGCAGCTGGCGGAGCGCTCCACCTTCCTGGAGGTGGCCTACCTGCTGATCAACGGTGAGCTGCCGACCGTCGACGAGCTCTCCACGTTCAAGAACGAGATCACGCGGCACACCCTGCTGCACGAGGACGTCAAGAACTTCTACCGGGGCTTCCCGCGTGACGCCCACCCGATGGCCATGCTGTCCTCGGTCGTCTCGGCGCTGTCCACGTTCTACCAGGACAGCCACAACCCGTTCGACGAGAAGCAGCGCAACCTCTCGACCATCCGGCTGCTGGCCAAGCTTCCGACGATCGCGGCGTACGCGTACAAGAAGTCGATCGGTCACCCGTTCGTCTACCCGCGCAACGACCTCGGCTACGTCGAGAACTTCCTCCGCATGACCTTCTCGGTCCCGGCGCAGGAGTACGACCTCGACCCGGTCGTGGTCTCCGCGCTCGACAAGCTGCTGATCCTGCACGCCGACCACGAGCAGAACTGTTCGACCTCCACGGTCCGCCTGGTCGGCTCCTCGCAGGCCAACATGTTCGCGTCGATCTCGGCCGGCATCAACGCCCTGTGGGGTCCGCTGCACGGCGGCGCCAACCAGTCGGTGCTGGAGATGCTCGAGGGCATCCGCGACTCCGGCAACGACGTCGACACCTTCATCCGCAAGGTGAAGAACAAGGAGGACGGCGTCCGCCTGATGGGCTTCGGCCACCGGGTCTACAAGAACTTCGACCCGCGCGCCCGGATCATCAAGGCCGCCGCGCACGACGTGCTCTCCGCGCTGGGCAAGGAGGACGAGCTCCTCGACATCGCCCTCAAGCTGGAGGAGCACGCCCTTTCCGACGACTACTTCGTCGAGCGCAAGCTCTACCCGAACGTGGACTTCTACACCGGTCTGATCTACCGGGCCATGGGCTTCCCGACCGAGATGTTCACGGTCCTGTTCGCCCTCGGCCGGCTGCCGGGCTGGATCGCCCAGTGGCACGAGATGATCAAGGAGCCGGGCTCCCGCATCGGCCGTCCGCGCCAGATCTACACGGGCGTCGTGGAGCGGGACTTCGTCCCGGTCGAGGAGCGCTGACACCTGCCGGTGCGGGGCGCCGGTTCGCTGGCGCCCCGCCATGGTGGTGGGTTCCCGCGGCCGGGGGTCCGGGGGTTGTCCCCCGGGTGGGTGCAGCCACGGGCGTCGTGGAGCGGGACTTCGTCCCGGTCGAGGAGCGCTGACACCTGCCGGTGCGGGGCGCCGGTTCGCTGGTGCCCCGCCATGGTGGTGGGTTCCCGCGGCCGGGGGTCCGGGGGTTGTCCCCCGGGTGGGTGCAGCCACGGGCGTCGTGGAGCGGGACTTCGTCCCG
>NZ_JBSFIK010000018.1:120388-145815 GCF_053597535.1 Streptomyces sp. NPDC001348
CCGGTCACGGAGCGCTGAGGTTCTTTCCGGGCGTCCGGGGGTGTGTGAGCCTCTCGGACGCCTGCTCGCGCTCCGGCGCATGGCGGCCTGAGCGCGCAAACGCAAACCTGAGCACGCACACGCGTAACAGAAGGCGCCCTGGAGCGCCGGTCCCCCCACGGGCCGGCGACCAGGGCGCCTTCCCATGTCCCGGTGCGGATTCCCCCCACGGGATCCGGCCGGGCGCTCGGAGAGGACAGCGCCTGAATCGCTGTCTGAGCACAACGAGCAAAACCCGTCGCGCTCCAGTGATGCGGTGCGGTCTGCCGGGACAGCGCACGCTGGGAGGGCCGCTCAAAGCTTCCCGGTGTACGTGTCCCGGCAACGCATCTCTGAGGAAGTCCCCCAAGACATCCCCAGATGCCAGTCAGCGCCCCCCAAGACGCCGATCTGACATCGCCAACTTAGACCCTCGAATCCCTTCGATGGTTACGTTCGCATCACTGTGATCTGTGTCTCTTGCATATGTCCGTTAGATGCGCAAGGGCCCCGATACGGCGATCGGGACTCAAGCGTAAGGATGATGCGAGAGCCTCGTGAAGAGCTTATGTGAGGTATGCGCCGGACTCCAGGGGGACTCTGACATCGAGTTCCGGAACCCCGGAGTAACTTGCGAGCCCCTCACCGGAACCCCGGAGGAACCTCAGCGGAACGTCCTCAGCCGCAGGCTGTTGGTCACCACGAACACCGACGAGAAGGCCATCGCGGCCCCCGCGATCATCGGGTTCAGCAGCCCCGCCGCCGCCAGCGGCAGCGCGGCCACGTTGTAACCGAAGGCCCACACCAGGTTGCCCTTGATCGTGCCCAGCGTACGCCGTGCCAGCCGGATGGCGTCGGCCGCCACCCGCAGGTCCCCGCGCACCAGAGTCAGATCGCCCGCCTCGATCGCCGCGTCCGTGCCCGTGCCCATCGCCAGGCCCAGGTCGGCGGCGGCGAGCGCGGCGGCGTCGTTGACCCCGTCGCCGACCATGGCGACGGTCCGTCCCTCGCTCTGGAACCTGCGTACGACGTCGACCTTGTCCTCGGGCAGCACCTCGGCGACGACCTCCTCGATGCCCACGGCCCGTGCCACGGACTCGGCCACCGCCTGGTTGTCCCCGGTCAGCAGTACCGGCGTCAGCCCCAGTGCGCGCAACTCGCGCACCGCCTCCGCGCTGGTCTCCCTGACCGCGTCGGCGACCGCGAGGACACCTCGGGCGGCTCCGTCCCAGCCGACCACGACGGCCGTACGGCCCTCCCGCTCGGCCCGGGAGCGGGCGGCGGCCAACTCCTCGGGCACCTCGTCGAAGAGCCGCCCCACGGCCACCTCACGGCCCGCCACGCGTCCGCGCACGCCCCGCCCGGGGACGTTCTCGAAGTGCTCGGCGGCCGGGAGCGGCCCGACCCGCTCCTCGGCGCCGGCGGCGACCGCCCGGGCGACCGGGTGCTCGGAGGCGTGCTCCAGTGCGCCCGCCAGCCGCAGCACCTCTTCCTCGTCGGCGCCCTCGGCGACGTACACCTCCTGGAGGGTCATCCGGCCGGTGGTGACCGTGCCGGTCTTGTCCAGGACGACGGTGTCCACGCGGCGCGTGGACTCCAGTACCTCCGGGCCCTTGATGAGGATGCCGAGCTGGGCGCCGCGCCCGGTGCCGACCATCAGCGCGGTCGGCGTCGCGAGGCCGAGCGCGCACGGGCAGGCGATGATCAGCACGGCGACGGCGGCCGTGAAGGCGGCGGCGGTGTCGCCGGTGACGGTCAGCCACCCGGCGAAGGTGCCGAGCGCGACGAGGATGACGACGGGCACGAAGACCGCCGAGACCCGGTCCGCCAGGCGCTGCACCTCGGCCTTGCCGTTCTGCGCGTCCTCCACCAGCCGCGCCATCCGGGCGAGCTGGGTGTCGGCGCCGACCCGGGTGGCCGCCACGACCAGCCGGCCCCCGGCGTTCACCGTCGCGCCCGTCACGGACGACCCGGGGCCGACGTCCACCGGCACCGACTCGCCGGTCAGCATGGAGGCGTCGACGGCGGAGACGCCCTCGACCACCGTGCCGTCGGTGGCGATCTTCTCTCCCGGGCGGACCACGAACCGGTCGCCGACGGCCAGCGAGCTCACCGGAACCCGCACCTCACGGCCGTCCCGGAGGACGGCGACGTCCTTGGCGCCCAGCTCCATCAGTGCCCGCAGGGCCGCCCCCGCGCGTCGCTTGGAGCGGGCCTCCAGGAAGCGGCCGAGGAGGATCAGGGCGACGACTCCGGCGGCCACCTCCAGGTAGATCGTGGACGAGCCGTCCATCCGCGAGACGGTGAACCGGAACTCGTCGTGCGTCCCCGGCACGCCCGCGTCGCCGAGGAACAGCGCCCACAGCGACCAGCCGTACGCGGCCAGCGTGCCGACCGAGACGAGCGTGTCCATGGTGGCGGCGCCGTGGCGGGCGTTGGTCCAGGCGGCCCGGTGGAACGGCCACCCGCCCCAGACGACGACCGGCGAGGCGAGGACGAGCGACAGCCACTGCCAGTCGACGAACTGCAGCGCGGGGACCATGGCGAGCAGGACCACGGGAAGGGCCAGCGCGGCGGAGACGGTGAACCGCCGGCGCAGGGCGGCGAGCTCGGGATCCTGCTCGGTTCCGGTGGGCTCCTCCTCGGGGGCGGGCTCCGGCGGCGCGGGTTCCTCGGCGGTGTACCCGGTCTTCACCACGGTGGCGATCAGGTCGGCGACCTGGACGCCTTCGGGGTAGGTGACCTTCGCCTTCTCGGTGGCGAAGTTCACCGTGGCCCTCACGCCCTCCATGCGGTTGAGCTTCTTCTCGACGCGGGCGGCGCAGGAGGCGCAGGTCATGCCGCCGATGAGCAGCTCGACCTCGGCGCCGGCACCCGGCGCCGGGCCCGGCCGGGCACCGGAGGTCGCGCCTGTCGCTGTTCCTGCGCTGGTGGAACTGGTCATGTCCGGACTCCAGACGACGGACCGGGCCGCACAGAGCCAGTATGAGCTGGTCGGTACGGCCCGGTCGAAGAGTGAACGTCGGTCAGGCGCGGCCGGCCAGTTCGAAGCCGGCCTCGTCGACGGCGGCGCGGACGGCCGCCTCGTCGAGCGGGGCGGCGGAGACGACGGTGACCTCGCCGGTCGACGCGACGGCCTTCACCGAGCTCACGCCGGGGATTTCGGAGATCTCGGCGGAGACGGAGCCCTCGCAGTGTCCACAGCTCATCCCGCTCACCTTGTAGACGGTGGTCACGGACGGGGTGTCGGTCGGGGCGGTCATGTCGTTGCTCCTCGTCGTTGCGGGTGGGGCCGACGAGGCCCACGGTGGGGCCCGCACTCCCGAGGTTATACCCCTAGGGGGTATTTCTCCAAGAGGTGCCCCGGCGTGCCGGTGAACAGGCCCAGGCGATGCCCAGCAGGGGGACGAGTACCGGTCCGCCGACGGAGAACGCCGTGAAGAGGTGCTCGACGGCGGCCGCCGGCCGGGGGAGGTACCCGTGGGCGGAGTCCCACAGCGCGTGCAGCAGGCACACGCCCAGCCAGGCGCCGAGGACCGGTCCGCCGAGCCGGAAGCGGCCGTTCGGGTGGCGGTGCGCGAGCAGCACCCCACCCGCGACGGCCGTCCACAGGCCCTGCCCGAGGGGTGTCAGCACCCCGCGCAGGAGCTCGGCCCCCAGCAGGGCCCGCAGTCCGGCGTCGCCCGGGAGGACGGCCGCGTCGAGGGCGTAGCCCCAGCTCTCCAGCGCGGCGAAGCCGAAGCCGACGGCCGCGCCCAGCGCGAGCCCGGCACGCATGCCGCGGATCCCGCTCAGCCGGCGCAGCGCGAACATCAGCGCGCCCAGCTTCAGCGACTCCTCGAGCGGGCCGACGGCGGCGAACATCCACGGCGAGGGATGGAACAGGTGGTACTGCGCCGCGGACGCACCCAGTACGCCGAGCGCGCCGCCCGCCAGGAAGCAGCCGAGGACCGCGCTGACCCCCAGGTCGCGCGCGTGCCGCTCGTAGGCCCACAGCACGAACGTGACGGGAAGGAGGAAACCGCCGAGCGGGACCAGGGTCGGCAGCAACGCGGTGTCCGCCGTCAGGTACGTCACCAGCGTGGTCAGCGCCCACAGGGCCAGCCCGCCGCCCAGGCAGCGCCGCCACAGGCCCGCCCGGACACGCGGGTACGGGGGAGGGGGTTGCTGCGGGCCGGGGATGCGGGCGCGGGGCGCACCGGGCGGCGGAGGACGGGTCACGGCAGATCCCCTCGGGCTCCTGCTGGGTGATTTATCCGAACCCTATGCAGGTGTTCCCCGTGCCGCAGTCCGGGAGAGGCCGGTGTGGTCCGTGCGGTGGAGTCGCTCGTAGTGTTCGCGTTGATCCCTGCGGCGGTGCGGAAGGCGAGGGCGAGGGCGCATGCGGGCTGTGGTGTTCGAGCGGTACGGGGAGCCGGCCGAGGTGCGGGAGGTGCCCGATCCGCGGCCCGCCGAGCACGGTGTCGTGGTGCGTGTCGAGGCCACCGGCCTGTGCCGCAGCGACTGGCACGGCTGGATGGGCCACGACCCGGACGTCACGCTGCCGCACGTGCCGGGGCACGAACTCGCCGGGACCGTCGAGGCGGTCGGCGGCCGGGTCACCGCCTGGCGCCCCGGGGACCGGGTCACCGTGCCCTTCGTCTGCGCCTGCGGTACCTGTCCCGCCTGCGCGGCCGGCGACCACCAGGTGTGCGAGCGGCAGACCCAGCCCGGCTTCCACCACTGGGGCTCGTTCGCCCAGTACGTGGCGCTGGACCACGCCGACGTGAACCTCGTCGCCGTCCCCGGGGAACTGTCCTTCGCGACGGCGGCCTCGCTCGGCTGCCGGTTCGCGACGGCCTTCCGCGCGGTCGTGCAGCAGGGGCGGGTGGCCGTGGGGGAGTGGGTCGCGGTGCACGGCTGCGGGGGCGTGGGCCTTTCGGCCGTGATGATCGCGGCGGCCGCGGGCGCGCGCGTGGTCGCCGTGGACGTGTCCCCGGCGGCGCTGGACCTGGCGCGGCGGTTCGGGGCGGCGCACTGCGTGGACGCCGCGCGGACCCGCGACACGGCCGCGGCGGTCCGTGGGGCGACCGGTGGCGGCGCCCATCTCTCCCTCGACGCACTGGGTTCGCCCGCCACCTGTGCGGCCTCCGTGGAGTCGCTGCGCCGGCGCGGCCGGCACGTACAGGTGGGCCTGCTGCCCTCACCGGACGGCACGACCCCCGTGCCCATGGCCCGCGCCATCGCCCTGGAGCTCGAACTCCTCGGCAGTCACGGCATGGCCGCGCACGCCTACCCGGGCATGCTGGAACTGGTCCGCGCGGGCGTACTGCGGCCCGACCTGCTGGTGACGTCGACGATCGCGCTGGACTCGGCGCCGGACGCGCTCGCCGCGATGGGTTCGGCCCCCGGCGCGGGAGTCGTCGTCATCGAACCCTGGAACTGAGACCCCGACCGCTCAGGTCTGCTTCCGGCCGCGGTTGCCGGGTCGGGAGGCGACCCAGGCGCGGACGGTGTCGGCGTACCAGTAGGGCTTGCCGCCCTCCACGTGGTCGGGCGGGGGCAGCAGCCCGTGCTTGCGGTAGGACCGTACGGTGTCCGGCTGCACCCGGATGTGCGCCGCGATCTCCTTGTACGACCAGAGCCTTCGGTCGGTCATGAGCTGCACCTCCCTGCGTGCGCCGCGGCGGAGGCCGGGGGAGGCCGTCGGGGGAGCCGGACGCTGCGCTGGTGATCACCAAGCCTGTGCCTGCTCAACGACGCAGAGTGACCGCGGGGTGGCTCTGTCGGCCGGGTGTGACGAGGGGCCCGCGTACCCGGGACATGTGTGACAGGGCGGGCGAGTTCGTGACAGAGGTGCAGCAGAAGGCGGGTGCGGCGCGTAGGCGTGTCGCATTGACAGACGGGCCGACGGTAGACGGCCGAGGGCGGCCCGGACCCGACGCTGTGCCGGATCCGGGCCGCAGGTCCCCCGTGCCGCGTCCGCCGCGCCATGGTCTGGGCGAGCCGGGCCTCGTCCGTCGCCTGCTCGCCGCGGCCGAGCCGCCACCCGGGCGGCGCGACCGGCCGCGGCTGACGGCTGCCCGAAGGCCCGCGCCCGCGCGCGGTCGGACACCCGCGTCCCGTACGACCGCCGCGTGCCGGAGTCCCGGCCCGACCGCCGGAGGCCTACGCCCCGCAGGACCTCAGGAACGCACGGGTCCGCCGGGCGATCGGGAGGGGCTTGTCCGGGTCGCACGGGTACATGTCCTGCTCGACGATCGCGAACAGGTCCACGTCCAGTTTCTGTGCCGCCTCGAGGACCGGGCCGAGCGCGGGCACCCCGGACGGCGGCTCGCACATCACGCCCTGGGCGACCGCCGGGCCGAAGGGGGTTCCGTTGGCCCGGACGTCCGCGAGGATCTCCGGGTCCACCTGCTTGAGGTGCAGGTAGCCGATGCGTTCGCCGTAGGTCTCGATCAGCTTGACGCTGTCGCCGCCGCAGTAGGCGTAGTGCCCGGTGTCCAGGCACAGCGAGACGGTCGAGGAGTCGGTGCCGTCGAGGAAGCGGGTGACGTTCTCCTCGCTGTCGATGTGGGTGTCGGCGTGCGGGTGGACGACGATCCGCAGCCCGTACCGCTCCCGCACCTCACGCCCCAGCCGCTCGGTCAGCGAGGTCAGGTTGCGCCACTGCTCGGGGGTCAGGGTGTCCGGCTCCAGCACCTCGCCGGTCTTGTCGTCCCGCCAGAAGGAGGGGATCACGACGAGGTGCCGGGCGCCCATCGCCTGGGCGAGCGCGGCGTTGTCCGCGACGTGCGCCCACGTCTTCTCCCACACGGCCTCGCCGTGGTGCAGGCCGGTGAAGACCGTGCCGGCCGACACTTTCAGGCCACGCCGCGCCGTCTCCTCGGCGAGCAGGGCGGGGTCGGTCGGCAGGTAGCCGTACGGGCCCAGCTCGATCCACTCGTAGCCGGAGTCGGCGACCTCGTCGAGAAAGCGCTGCCAGGGCACCTGGGCGGGATCGTCCGGGAACCAGACGCCCCAGGAGTCGGGCGCCGAACCGATCCGGATGCGGGACAGTGGGGCTTGTGGTGGCAACGACGTCATGGCCGTCAGCGTGCGGGCGTGGAAAGCGCGTGTCAAGGTCTGGTCCGAATGTCTGGACAAAACATTGACAGGCTCCCGGGTGCGGGGCTACAAACCGGGGGGAGAGCCGTGACGAAGGGAAGCCGGATGGCGTACGACCTGATCACCATGGGGCGGATCGGAGTGGACCTGTACCCGCTGCAAACGGGGGTCCCGCTCGCCCAGGTGTCGTCCTTCGGCAAGTTCCTCGGCGGGTCGGCGACCAACGTCGCGGTCGCCGCGGCCCGCCTCGGCCGGAGCACCGCCGTGATCACCCGCACCGGCGACGACGCGTTCGGCGCCTATCTGCACGAGGCCCTGCGCGGCTTCGGCGTCGACGACCGCTGGGTCACCCCGGTCCCCGGGCTGCCCACACCGGTCACCTTCTGTGAGGTCTTCCCGCCGGACGACTTCCCGCTGTACTTCTACCGGCAGCCCAAGGCACCCGATCTGGAGATCGACGCCCATGAGCTCGACCTGGACGCCATCCGCGACGCGGGCATCTTCTGGGTCACCGGCACGGGGCTGAGCGAGGAGCCCAGCCGCACCGCGACCCTCGCGGCCCTCGCCCACCGCGCCAAGTCCGGTACGACGGTCTTCGACCTCGACTGGCGCCCCATGTTCTGGACGGACCCGGACGCGGCCCGCCCCTTCTACACCGAGGCCCTGCGCCACACCACCGTCGCCGTCGGCAACCTCGACGAGGTGGAGGTCGCCACCGGAGTCCGCGAACCGCACGCCGCGGCCCGCGCCCTCCTGGACGCCGGCGTGGAACTGGCGGTCGTCAAGCAGGGCCCGAAGGGCGTCCTCGCGGTGAACCGCGACGGCGACACCGCGGAGGTCCCCCCGCTCCCGGTGAACGTCCTCAACGGACTGGGCGCCGGTGACGCCTTCGGCGGCTCCCTCTGCCACGGCCTGCTGGCCGGCCGGGACCTGGAGACGATCATGCGGCACGCCAACGCGGCCGGCGCCATCGTCGCCTCCCGCCTGGAGTGCTCCTCCGCGATGCCCACCCAGGACGAGGTGGCCGCCGCACTCGAGGCCGGAGCGGTCCTGTGAGCGCCCGGCACGCCGTCGGCGCCGAGCACGGCGTGCGGTCCCCGCGGGTGGACGTCTCCGCACTGGTCCGCACCCGCACCCACCACCCCGAGGCGATCGCCGAGGCCGCCGCCCGCCGCGCCCGCAGGCCGCTGCTGAACGACCACGGCCGCCTGATGATCGTCGCCGCCGACCACCCGGCCCGCGGCGCCCTCGGCGTCGGCGACCGCAAGCTGGCCATGGCCAACCGCGCCGACCTCCTCGAACGACTCTGCCTGGCCCTGTCCCGGCCGGGCGTGGACGGCGTCCTGGCCACCGCCGACATACTCGACGACCTGCTGCTGCTCGGCGCCCTCGACCACAAGGTGGTCATGGGCTCGATGAACCGCGGCGGCCTGCAGGGCGCCTCCTTCGAACTCGACGACCGCTTCACCGGCCACCGCCCCGAGGACATCCAGCGCCTCGGCTTCGACGCGGGCAAGCTGCTGCTGCGCATCGACTACGACGACCCGGGCTCCCTGACCACCCTGGAGTCCACCGCCCGCGCCATCGACGACATGGCCGCGCGCCGCCTCCCGGTGTTCGTCGAGCCGTTCATCAGCCGCCGTGACGACGGGCGGCTGCGCAACGACCTGAGCGCGGAAGCGGTCACCAAGTCCATCGCCATCGCCTCGGGCCTGGGCGGCAGTTCGGCCTACACCTGGCTGAAGGTCCCGGTCACCGAGAACCCCGACGACATGGCCCGGGTCATGGAGACCTCCACGCTGCCCGCCGTACTGCTCGGCGGCGACATCGGCGACTCGCCCGAGGACCAGGTCGCCGCCTACGAGAAGTGGCGGGGCGCGCTCCAACTCCCGACCGTGCGCGGCCTGGTGGTCGGCCGCTCGCTGCTGTACCCGGCGGACGGCGATGTGGCCGGCGCCGTGGACACCGCCGTAGGACTGCTGTGAGGGCCGCATGACCAGCAACGACCTCTACCTCCGCCAGGGCGCGACCGCGGGCGCCCAGTATGTGCTCGACATCGACCCCAAGCGGGCCGGCTGGACGTACAGCAGCCTGCGCGTGGTCGAGCTGGAGCCGGGCGGCACCCACACGTTCACCACCGGCGACAGCGAATGGATCGTGCTTCCGCTGAACGGCGGTTGTACGGTGCACGTGGAGGACGAAGAGTTCCAAGTCCTGGGCAGGGACAGCGTGTTCGACGGAGTCTCCGACTTCGTGTACGCGCCCCGCGACGCCCGGGTCCAGATCGCCTCCGGCGCGGGAGGCCGCTTCGCCCTGGCAGGAGCGAAGTGCGAGCGACGACTCCCCGCCCGCTACGGCCCCGCGCCGGAGGTCCCCGTCGAAGACCGAGGCAGCGGCACCTGCGCCCGGCAGGTGCGCAACTTCGCCTCCGCCGACTCGTTCGACTGCGACCGGCTGATCGCCGTCGAGGTGGTCACCCCGGGCGGGAACTGGTCCTCGTACCCGCCGCACAAGCACGACGAGCACCGGCCGGGCGAGGAGGCGGAACTCGAGGAGATCTACTACTTCGAGATCGACGGTCCGAACGGCTTCGGCTACCAACGCGTATTCCCCTCCCGTGAGGGCGGATCGGACGTCCTCGCGGAGGTCCGCACCGGCGACGCCGTCCTCGTACCCGACGGATGGCACGGCCCGTCCATCGCCCAGCCCGGCCACGCCATGTACTACCTGAACGTCATGGCCGGTCCCGGCGAGACGCGGGAATGGCGGATCTGCTTCCACCCGGACCACACCGAGGGGTATCGATGACTCCGAAGACCTCGACGACGAGGCTCACGGTCGCCCAGGCGCTCGTCCGCTTCCTGTCCGCCCAGTACACCGAGCGGGACGGCGCACGGCAGCGGCTGATCGGCGCCACCTGGGGCATCTTCGGCCACGGCAACGTGGCGGGCATCGGCCAGGCGCTCGTCGAGTACGCCGGCGACATGCCGTACCACCAGGGCCGCAACGAGCAGTCCATGGTGCACGCGGCGGTCGGCTACGCGCGTCAGTCGAACCGCCTGTCCACGCACGCGGTGACGACCTCCATCGGCCCCGGCGCGACCAACCTGGTCACCGGCGCCGCCCTCGCCACCATCAACCACCTCCCGGTCCTGCTGCTGCCCGGCGACGTCTTCGCCACCCGCCCGGCGGACCCGGTGCTCCAGCAGCTGGAGCTGCCGTACGCGGGGGACGTGTCGGTCAACGACTGCCTGCGCCCGGTGTCGCGCTACTTCGACCGGATCACCCGGCCGGAGGCCCTGATCCCGGCCGCCCTGCAGGCGATGCGCGTCCTCACCGACCCGGTGGAGACCGGCGCGGTCACCCTCGCGCTGCCGCAGGACGTGCAGGCCGAGGCCTACGACTGGCCCGCCGAGTTCTTCGCCGAGCGGGTGTGGACCGTACGGCGGCCGGGCGCGGACCCGGCCGAACTCGCCGAGGCCGTGCGGGCGGTCCGGGCGGCGAGCAGGCCGCTCGTCATCGCGGGCGGCGGAGTCCACCACAGCCGTGCCGAGGACGCCCTCGCCGAGTTCGCGGCGGCGACCCGCATACCGGTCGCGTCCACCCAGGCCGGCAAGGGCTCGCTCCACCACGACCACCCCCAGGACGTCGGCGGCATCGGCCACACCGGCACCGCCACCGCGGACGAACTCGCCCGCACCGCCGACCTGGTGATCGGCGTGGGCACCCGGTACACGGACTTCACCACCGCCTCGAACACCCTCTTCGAGAACCCGGACGTCCGTTTCCTCAACCTCAACATCGCCCCCTTCGACGGCCACAAGCTCGCCGGGATCCCGCTGGTCGCGGACGCCCGCAGCGGACTGCAGGAGCTGACCGAGGCGCTGGCGACGCACGGCCACCGGGTCGCCGACCAGTACGCCACCGAGTACAGCGAGGACAAGGAGCGCTGGGAGCAGCGCGTCGACGCCTGCTACGAGGCCGACGAGCCCGACGTACGGCCGACGCAGCCGCAGGTGCTGGGCGCCCTGGACGCGATCGTCGACGAGACGGACGTGATCATCAACGCGGCCGGTTCCCTCCCGGGTGACCTGCACAAGCTGTGGCGCACCCGGTCGCGTGACCAGTACCACCTGGAGTACGGCTACTCCTGCATGGGCTACGAGATCCCGGCCGCGATCGGTGTGAAGATGGCCGCCCCGGACCGGCCGGTCTGGGCGCTGGTCGGTGACGGGACGTACCTGATGATGCCGACGGAGATCGTCACGGCGGTGCAGGAGGGGATCGCGATCAAGATCCTGCTCGTGCAGAACCACGGGTACGCCTCGATCGGCGGTCTGTCGGAGTCGGTCGGCGGCGAGCGGTTCGGCACCGCCTACCGCTACACCGCCGACGACGGCACGTTCACCGGCGCCCCGCTGCCCGTGGACCTCGCCGCCAACGCGGCCAGCCTCGGCATGCGGGTGCTGCGCGCGAAGACCGTGCGGGACCTGCGCGCGGCGCTCGCGGAGGCGCGGGCCGCCGACACTCCCACATGTGTCTACGTGGAGACCGAAACCGCAGACACAGTGTCGGGCCCGCCCCCGGCGCAGGCCTGGTGGGATGTTCCTGTGGCCGAGACCGCGACCCGATCGTCCGCGGTCAAGGCACGTGAGCTGTACGAACGGCACGTCTCGACCCGACGCCGCCATCTGTGAAGGAGTACTCGGTCATGACGAAGATCGTCAACCACTGGATCGGCGGCAAGCCCGTTGAGTCCGCCGCGGGCGCCTCGGGCACGTACGGGCCGGTCACGGACCCGGCGACCGGTGAGGTCACCACGAAGGTCGCGTTCGCGACGGTCGACGAGGTGGACGCCGCGGTCGCCGCCGCCAAGGACGCCTACGCGACCTGGGGCCAGTCCTCGCTGGCCCAGCGCACGTCCATCCTGTTCAAGTTCCGGGCGCTGCTGGACGCCAACCGCGACGCGATCGCCGAGCTGATCACCGCCGAGCACGGCAAGGTGCACTCCGACGCGCTGGGTGAGGTGGCCCGCGGCCTGGAGATCGTGGACCTCGCCTGCGGCATCAGCGTGCAGCTGAAGGGCGAGCTGTCGACGCAGGTCGCCAGCCGGGTGGACGTGTCCTCGATCCGGCAGCCGCTGGGCGTCGTCGCGGGCATCACGCCGTTCAACTTCCCGGCGATGGTCCCGATGTGGATGTTCCCGATCGCCATCGCGTGCGGCAACACGTTCGTGCTGAAGCCGAGCGAGAAGGATCCGTCGGCGTCGGTCAAGCTCGCCGAGCTGCTGGCGGAGGCCGGTCTCCCCGACGGCGTCTTCAACGTCGTGCACGGCGACAAGGTGGCCGTGGACCGGCTGCTGGAGCACCCGGACGTCAAGGCGGTCTCCTTCGTCGGCTCCACCCCGATCGCCCGTTACATCCACACCACCGCCTCCGCCAACGGCAAGCGCGTCCAGGCGCTGGGCGGCGCGAAGAACCACATGCTGGTGCTGCCGGACGCCGACCTGGACGCGGCGGCCGACGCAGCGGTCTCCGCGGCCTACGGCTCCGCCGGCGAGCGCTGCATGGCGATCTCCGCGGTCGTGGCGGTCGGCGCGATCGGCGACGAACTGGTGGAGAAGATCCGCGAGCGCGCCGAGAAGATCAAGATCGGCCCCGGCAACGACCCGGCCTCCGAGATGGGCCCGCTGATCACCAAGGCCCACCGCGACAAGGTGGCGTCGTACGTGGAGGGTGCGGCGGCCGAGGGCGCCGAGGTCGTGCTCGACGGCACGGGCTTCACGGTCGACGGCTTCGAGGACGGCCACTGGATCGGCATCTCGCTGCTCGACAAGGTGCCGACCAGCGCCAGGGCCTACCAGGACGAGATCTTCGGCCCGGTGCTGACCGTGCTGCGCGTGGACACCTACGAGGAGGGCATCTCCCTCATCAACGCCTCGCCGTTCGGCAACGGGACCGCGATCTTCACCCGGGACGGCGGCGCGGCCCGCCGCTTCCAGCTGGAGGTCGAGGCCGGCATGGTCGGCGTGAACGTGCCGATCCCGGTCCCCGTCGGCTACCACAGCTTCGGCGGCTGGAAGGACTCGCTCTTCGGCGACCACCACATCTACGGCAACGACGGCACGCACTTCTACACCCGCGGCAAGGTCGTCACCACCCGCTGGCCCGACCCGGCCGACGCCCCGGCGGGCGTGGACCTCGGGTTCCCGCGCAACCACTGACGCCGGTACGGTGCCCCGTCCTCCACGCGGAGGGCGGGGCATTGTTTTTTTCGACGCCCGCCCTACGGTTACCGCACGGCCCAAGGAGGCAGCACGGTCTGCGCCGTACTGCCGTTTTCGCGATCAAACGGCTCCCCGATCTACGGATTCCGAAGGCAAACACCCATTGACGCGCGGTTTTCGTCGGTGTTCGATTCCCCTCAATCCCAGCCGCCGGAGGCATCCGCACGAGTCGATCGGACCCGCCGCATGACCGATACGCTCCGCCCTGTCGAGACCGCCGCACCTCGGCCGGCCGGCAGTCCCCAGACCCTCAAGCGCTCCATCGGCGTGGTCGGCGGCACCCTGCTCACGCTGTCCTGCGTGACGCCCGCCTCCACGCTCTTCGTGGTGGTCCCCGACCTGTTCGGCTCGCTCGGCACCGCCACCGCCCTGACGATCGCCATCGGGTCGCTGCTGTGTGTCGCCGTGGCGTTCTGCTACTCCGAGCTGGGCACCCTCATCCCCAGCGCGGGCGGCGAGTACGCGATGGTGTCGACGCTGGCCGGGCGGCTCGCGGGCTGGCTGGTGTTCGTGCTGTCCCTGCTGGTCGTCATGATCGTGCCGCCGGTGATCGCCATGGGCACCGCCGACTACCTGGCGCCGGTCGTCCACCTCGACCCGGCCATGACCGGCGCCGGCGTGATGCTGCTGGCCACCCTCGCCGGTCTGCTGGACCTGCGCGCCAACGCCTGGATCACCGGGATCTTCCTGGTGCTCGAGGTCGTGGCCGCGGGCGTTGTCGCCGTGCTGGGCTTCACGCACGCCCACCGTGGCCTGGACAGCCTCACCTCGATGCAGGTCGCGGGCCCGAAGGGGCACACTGACACCGTCACGGCCATGCTGGTCGTCTCCGGGCTCGCCATCGCCCTCTTCGTCACCCAGGGCTTCTCGACCGCCGTCTACCTCTCCGAGGAACTGGAGCACCCGCGGCGCAGCGTCGCCCGCACCGTGCTGGCCACCCTCGCCATCTCCACCGTGGTCATCCTGGCCCCGGTCGCCGCGATCACCCTGGGCGCCTCCGACCTGACGGAGCTGACCGGCGGTGACATCAGCTCCATGGTCACCGCCTGGTCCGACTCCGCCGTCGGTACCTTCGTCAGCCTGTGCGTCGCCCTCGCGATCGTCAACGCGGGCATCGTCATGGTCATCCAGAACTCCCGCGTCCTGTTCGCCTCCGCCCGCGACAAGGCCTGGCCCGAGCCGGTCAACGACGTCTTCGCCAGGCTCGGCCGCTTCGGCTCCCCCTGGGTCGCCACCCTCGCGGTCGGCGTCCCCGGCGCGCTGCTCTGCTTCGTCGACCTGGACACGCTGTACGGCGTCACCGGCGTCTCCGTGACCGGCATGTACCTGCTCGTCGCCGTCGCCGCCCTGCTCGCCCGCCGCGGCCACCACAAGCACACCTCCGCCTGGCGCATGCCGCTGTGGCCCGCGATGCCGGTGCTGCTGATCGTGGTGCTCGGCTACGTCCTCAGCCGGCAGGAGACGAGCTACCTTCTGTGGACCGGCGGCATCACCGCCGTCGCCACCCTCTACTGGGCCCTCTACCTCCGCCCGCGCCGCGACACCCGCTGGCTGGTGTCCATCCCGGAGGACGCCCGGGACTGACGCTCACCCGAAGGCCCACGTCACCACCGAGCACGTACCGTCGCCCTTGCCGCCCGCACTGCGATACGCGGCGAGGGCGACGTCGTTGCCGGTGTCGACCAGGACCCACATCCCGTAGCAGCCCAGCTCGCGCCCCAGTGCCGCGAGCCGGAGGACCAGCGCCCGCCCGACGCCTCGCCGCCGATACGGCTCCGCGACCGCCAGCTCGTACAGGAACATCTCGGCGCCCTTGTCGGGATGGATCGTCTCGACGCCGCTGACGAAGCCGACGGGGACGTCCGCGCCGTCCTCATGGGCCAGGAACAGATGGTGCCCTGCGGCGGTCAGGAAACGCTCGGCCCACTCGGGGCGGACGGCGCGGTCGAAGAGGTGCTCGGCGGCGGTGACCTCGGCCACCGAGTTCGCGCGGCGGATTTCCATGGGCCTTCGTACCACGGCTGGTGTACGCGGCGGGAGGACCGTACTCCCCGGGGAGGGCCGGGGGTTCGGCCCCGGGGTTGCATCGGTTGCCGGCGGTGGCCCGTACCGTTGACGCATGGATCTTCGACAGCCCCTTCAGGAGCGCATGAGGCAGGGCGTGCCCGGTGTGCGAGGGCTGCTTCGGGGGCCGCGGCGGATGCTGGCCGCCGCGGCCGCTGTCGTCGTGCTCGCCGGTGCCGGTACGTGGACGGCCGTCGCCTCCGGCGACACGGCCCCGGTGCGCCGGACCGACCGGGTGATGAGCATGGGCGGCGGGGTGCGCATCGACACCTCGTACTTCACCTCCGGCCCCGCCGGCCGCCGCCCGGCCGTCCTGCTGGCGCACGGCTTCGGCGGCAGCAAGGACGACGTACGGCAGCAGGCCGAGGACCTCGCCGGAGACGGGTACGCGGTGCTGACCTGGTCGGCGCGCGGCTTCGGGCACTCCACGGGGAAGATCGGCATCAACGACCCCGAGGGCGAGGTCGCCGACGTCTCCCGGCTCATCGACTGGCTGGCGAAGCAGCCCCAGGTCCGGCTCGACAAGGCGGGCGACCCGCGCGTGGGCATGGCCGGCGCCTCCTACGGCGGCGCCGTCTCCCTGCTGGCCGCCGGGTACGACCACCGGGTGGACGCCATCGCCCCCTCGATCACCTACTGGAACCTCGCGGACGCCCTGTTCCCGAACGGCGTGTACAAGAAGCTCTGGGCCGGGATCTTCTTCAACGAGGGCGGCGGCTGCGCCAGGTTCGAGCCCGAACTTTGCCGGATGTACGACCGGGTCGCCGAGTCGGGCAAGCCGGACGCGGCGGCGCGCAAACTGCTCGAGGAGCGCTCGCCGTCCGCCGTGGCCGACCGCATCGAGGTGCCGACCCTGCTGACCCAGGGCCAGACCGACTCGCTCTTCCCGCTCGCCCAGTCCGACGCGGCGCAGAAGGCGATCCGCGCGAACGGCGCCCCCGTCGACGTCGACTGGATCGCCGGCGGGCACGACGGCGGCGACATGGAGACCGCCCGCGTCCAGGCGCGGGCCACCGCCTGGTTCGATCGCTACCTCAAGGGCGACAAGGACGTCGACACCGGCCCCGCCTTCCGGATCACCCGCACCGGAGGCGTCGACTCCACCGACGGCGCCGCCCAGCTGCGGGGCGCGAGCGCGGGCACCTACCCGGGGCTGGAGAGCGGCCGTCGGAAGATCGCGTTGCGCGGCGGCACACAGCCCGTGACCAACCCGCCGGGATCCAGCCCACCCGGTGTCTCCGCCCTGCCCGGCCTGGGCGGCGGCGGTCTCGCCCAGCTCTCCTCCCTCGGCGTCGGGGTGTCCCTCGACTTCCCCGGCCAGTACGCCGCCTTCGACTCGGCCCCGGTGGGCAGCGACCTGCAGATCACCGGCTCGCCCACCGCCACCGTCCACGTCACCTCCACGAGCGGCGACGCCGTGCTCTTCGGGAAGGTGTACGACGTCTCGCCCGACGGCGGCCGGCAGGTCCTGCCCTCCCAGCTGGTCGCACCGGTCCGGGTCACGGGCGCCAGGTCCGGCAAGGACGTCACCGTCACGCTCCCGGCGGTCGACCACGAGGTGCAGAAGGGCCACCGGCTGCGCCTCGTCCTCGCCTCCACCGACCTCGGCTACGCGTCCCCGGCGGCCCCGGCCACGTACACCGTCACCCTGAAGGGCGACCTGAGCGTGCCGACGGCCCCCGCGGTGGACACGGCGGCGGCCCCGCTGCCCGCCTGGGTGTGTTGGCTGCCCGCGGCGGGCGCGGCGGTCGCGCTGGCCCTGCTGGTGACCGGCCGCCGCCGCACGGCGGTCCCGGGACCGGACCCCGAGCTGGCCGAAGTCCCGCTGGAGATAACGGACCTGAGCAAGCGGTACGCGAAGTCCGCGGACCGGTACGCGGTGCGCGAGCTGTCCTTCCGGGTGGAGCGGGGCCAGGTCCTCGGCCTGCTCGGGCCGAACGGCGCGGGCAAGACGACGACCCTGCGCATGCTGATGGGCCTGATCCGGCCCGACGGCGGCGAGATCCGCGTCTTCGGGCACGCGGTCCGCCCGGGCGCGCCGGTGCTGTCCCGGGTCGGGGCGTTCGTGGAGGGCGCGGGTTTCCTGCCGCACCTGTCCGGGCGGGAGAACCTCGAGCTGTACTGGCGGGCCACCGGCCGCCCGGCCGAGGACGCGCACCTGGAGGAGGCCCTGGAGATCGCGGGCCTCGGTGACGCGCTCGCCCGCGCGGTGCGCACCTACTCCCAGGGCATGCGCCAGCGCCTGGCCATCGCCCAGGCCATGCTCGGCCTGCCCGATCTGCTCATCCTCGACGAACCCACCAACGGCCTCGACCCGCCCCAGATCCGTGAGATGCGCGAGGTAATGATCCGGTACGCGGCCGCCGGGCGCACGGTGATCGTCTCCAGCCATCTGCTGGCCGAGGTCGAGCAGTCCTGCACGCACCTGGTGGTGATGGACCGGGGCCGGCTCGTCCAGGCCGGGCCGGTGGACCGGATCGTCGGCTCCGGCGACACCCTGCTGGTCGGCACCGCCGCACCCGTGGAGGAGCCGGCCGTGGAGAAGGTGGCCGCGCTGCCGGGCGTCGCCTCGGCCGTCCGCGCCGAGGGCGGGCTCCTCGTCCGCCTCGACGCTGAAGCGAGCGTCCCGCGGCTGGTCGCCGAACTCGTCCGGCTCGACATCCCGGTGGAGTCCGTCGGCCCCCACCGCCGGCTGGAGGACGCCTTCCTCACCCTGATCGGAGGCACGGCATGAGCACGCTCGCCGAGCGGCAGGAGCCCGTCCCGCACCCGGAGCCCGCCGAGACCGCCTCCGGCTACCGGGCCGGACACACCCTGCCCCTGAGGGTGGAGCTGGTCCGGCAGCTCAAGCGGCGCCGGACACTGATCATGGGCGGGATCCTCGCCGTCCTGCCCTTCGTCCTGGTCGTCGCGTTCGCCGTCGGCGGCGACCCCGGGGGCCGCAACAACCAGGTCACGCTGATGGACACGGCGACCTCGTCCGGCGCCAACTTCGCCGCGGTGAACCTGTTCGTGTCGGCGGGCTTCCTGCTGGTCATCCCGGTCGCCCTGTTCTGCGGGGACACGGTGGCCTCGGAGGCGAGCTGGTCCTCGCTGCGCTATCTGCTCGCCGCGCCCGTGCCCCGGGCCCGGCTGCTGTGGTCCAAGCTCGTCGTGGGGCTCGGGCTCAGCCTGGCCGCGATGGTGCTGCTGCCGGTCGTGGCACTGGCCGTCGGCACGGCCGCGTACGGCTGGGGGCCGCTGCAGATCCCCACCGGCGGCGCGCTCACCCCGGCGACGGCGGCCCAGCGCCTGCTGGTGGTCGTCGCGTATGTCTTCGTGTCCCAACTGGTCACCGCGGGCCTCGCGTTCTGGCTGTCCACGAAGACGGACGCCCCGCTGGGCGCGGTCGGCGGCGCCGTCGGGCTCACCATCGTCGGCAACGTCCTCGACGCCGTCACCGCCCTCGGGCACTGGCGCGACTTCCTGCCCGCGCACTGGCAGTTCGCCTGGGCCGACGCCGTCCAGTCGCGTCCCGAGTGGTCCGGCATGATCCAGGGCACCGCGATATCCGTCACCTACGCCCTGGTGCTGTTCGCCCTGGCCTTTCGCGGTTTCGCCCGGAAAGACGTCGTTTCGTAGCGGAGCCCGCCAACCGGGTGAATCCCCGCAACCAATTCTCCGCCGCCGGGTTGATGAAGCAGTGGGGCATGCGACGCCACGAGAAAGGAACGCGCAGTGCTCAAGAGCTTCTGCCCTCGGTATGCCGGTGACAGCCGCTCCCACGGCGCTCGCCATCGGCGGCGATAACGGGCCGGGTTCGCTGCTCCGCCACGGTCACAGGGGCTTTCTCGGCGGGCTTTCCGTATTCCGATCGGCCTGACGGCGGATCGGTCCAATCTCCCCACCGTGCCATGGCCGGCCTTGGACGTCGATCTCCGTTCCGAGGCCGGCTTTCCCAATTCTTCAAGCAGGAAGACAACCACATTGCGACAGACCCTGAGCAGGGGAGTGTTCGCGGCGACCGCCGCCACGGGCATTCTGTCCCTGTCCTGCAGCGCCGCCATCGCCGACGCGGGCGCGGCGGGCGGCACCAAGGATTCCGGCGCTACGCTGGCCGGGAACGTGGTGCAGGTTCCGATCCATGCGCCGGTGAACATCTGCGGCAACACCATCAGCGGCCTCGCGGCGCTCAACGCGGCGTTCGGCGGCGACTGCCGCAACGACTCGCGGTCGAAGGCGTCCTCCGACGAGGATGCCGACACGCCGCCGTCGTCGGGCACGGGCGAGACCTCCTCACCCGGCGACGACGATGACGACTGCCCGACGCCCACGCCGTCCGCGACCCCCACCGCGACTCCGCCGCCCCCCACGCGCGTCGTCGAGAAGCCGCGTCCGACGACTCCGCCCACGCGGACCCGCACGGCGACGCCTCCGGCCGACGAGGAGCAGCCCGGCGAGCCGCCGCAGCTGGCCGAGACCGGCAGCAAGACGCTGCTGGCGTCCTCGGCGGCCAGTGCCGCACTGCTCACCGGCGGGGTGCTGATGTACCGCCGCGGCCGCGCCGCCGCCCGGCGCTAGCACGGTCCGGGACGCCGGACACCCTCCCGCCGTGCACTGCCGGCCGGCACGGTTCGCAGGACGCTCGGGTGTGCGCAGGCCGATCGGGGCGGCCTCGGTCGGCCTGCTCCGGTCCGCCCCGCCGGCCGCGGCCGGTGCGGCGTGGCCGGACACCGGGCGGCGACGGGTGCCGCGCCGCACCCCGGCCGTCCGCTCGGCCCGCGGCAACCGGACGCCGTCCGGCAGCGAGCCGGCTCCGGGCAGCGACCGGGCTGCCGGCCTCCGGCGCGCGCGGCGACCGCGCCCACCTGGGCCGGGGCCGCTGACGGTCGGCTCGTCAGCGGCCCAGCGGTGCCCGCGCACGGTGCCCGGTCAGCGGCGCACCGGGGTCGGCGCCCATTCCCGCTTGCCGGCTCCCGGCACGGGGATCGTCCCGCCCACCGGGGTCCTCCGCAGCCGGCGGCGTACCCCTCGGACGAGGGTCGAGGCCGTGAAGGTCGCGCCGTGCACGAAGCGCATGGCGGGCCCGAAGCCGGAGGCGGTGACCAGGCCCGCCATGAACAGGCCGGGATGGGAGGACTCGAAGTCACGCCCGACCTCGGGGGAGCCGTCGGGCAGCGCCGCCAGCGATCCGCGGAGCTCTTCGGAGAGCAGTCCGAGCCGGTCGCAGCGCGCCCGGAACCCCGTGGCGGCGATGACGTGTTCGGTCTCCAGGGTGCGCGGGGCGCCGTCGCGGCTCGTCAGGTCCAGCCGTACCCCACCGGGCACCGCACGGGCCGCCGTGACCCGGTGGCCCGGCAGCAGTTCCACCGCGCCCTCCACCCGGTCGCGCACCCACCACGCGCCCGCCGGTCCCAGCGCCGTGGCCGCGATGCGCTGCCGGGTCGGCTCCGGCAGACGCCGGAAGAAGCCCGGACGCTCGGAGTAGAACCAGTTCCGCCAGCCGGGGCCGAGCCCGCTGTGCGGGGAGCGGATGTTCTGCCACAGGGGGCGCTCCCAGGGCGGGGGCACGTCGTTCCACACCAGCCGGTCCGCCCGTGCCAGCACCCGTACGCGGGTGCCCTGCTCGGCGAGCAGCGCCGCGGTCTCCAGGGCCGCCTGACCACCGCCGATCACCGTGACGTCGCCGCCCCGGAAACGGTCCAGGTCGCTGTGGTGGCTGCTGTGCGTCACCAGCGCGGGGTGCAGTCCGCGCAGCGCCTGCGGCACCTCGACGAACGGCATCACACCGACCGCGAGCGCGACCGTCCGCGTGTGCAGTGCCTCCCCGTCCTCGGTGACCACGGTGAATCCGCCGGGGACGGACGCCACCCGGGTCACCGAGCGCTCGTCCACCTCCGGTACGGCATGGCGGGCGAACCACAGGCCGTACGACGCGAACGCCTCGACCGGGATCGGCTCGGCGTGCCGTGCGGTCATACCGTGCTCGGCGCAGTACACCTCCAGTCGCCAGCGCCCGGCCGGGTCGGAGAGGTTGGAGGCCCACGGCTCCGACTTCAGGAACATGCCGCGAGGCATGTTGTCCCGCCAGGAGGCCATGGGCCGGCCGAACACGCGCAGGTTCAGCCCGGCGGTCGAGGCATGGGACGCGATCGACAGGCCGTAGGGGCCTGCCCCCACCACCACTAGGTCGTACATCATCAACTGCTCGCTCTCTCATCGTCGGTCAGGGCGGGGGAAGCCGCCCGGGGGGTCGGAAGCTGTGCCGGTGCCGATGTCGTCGCGCCCAGCCGTTCCCGCACCCGGCGGGACACATGGCGGCACCACAGGGCCCACATCGCCCATCCGGGAACGCGGTCGTCCCGGGCGTACCAGGCCAGTTCGCGTCCGCCCGGTGCCGGGCGCAGCGCCGCGAGCGGCGCGTAGTTCTCCACCACGAAGGCCCGCCCGGCCGTCGGGATCCCGTGCGGCAGCGGCCGGCCCGTCAGGTCCAGGTGCAGGGCGCGTACGACGTCGAGCCCCGCGCTGTCCGCGAACAGCCGGAACTGGGCGCCGGGGCGCGGGTTGAAGTCGAGGAGGTGATAGCGGCCGGTCGTACCGCAGCGGCGGAAGTCGAGGTCGAACACGCCGCGGTAGCCCAGCTCGCCGACCAGGCGCTCGGCCGACGCCTGCACCTGCGCGTTGGGCGTCCAGCAGCCCACCGCGGTCAGTCCGGCTCCACGCGGCCAGGCCAGCTGCTTGCGGCCCGGCCCGCCCGCGCGGACGGCGCCCGACCGGTCGGCGTAGCCGTGGAAGAACCAGTCCCGGTCCGGTCCGGGCGGCAGATACGTCTGCAGCAGCAGAGCGCTGCCCGCCTCCTCGGTGCGCAGGTACAGCTCCCGCGCCTGCTGCGGGGTGCGCACCAGCGCGGTGCTGCGCAGCCCGCTGCCGGCGGGCAGCAGCCAGGGCCGGCTCCACTTCGCCACCAACGGCAGCCCGAGCCGCCGCACGGCGTCCTCGACCGCCGCCGTGCCGTCCGGGACCAGGGTCACCGGGTGCGGGACGTCCGCGGTGGCGCACACGGCGGACAGTTCCGCCTTGTCGGCGACGCGTTCGGCCAGTGCGCCCGGCATCGCGGGCAGCAGGTAGGAGGGGGCGAGTTCGTCCCGCATCCGTGCCGTGGCGATCGCGCACGCGTCGTCCATCGGGACCAGGACGGCGGGACGGGCGATCCGGTCGGCCACCCGGCGCAGCACGGCGAGGATGTCGTCCGGGGAGGCGTCCGGGGGCGGCGGGGGATGCATCCGGCTCACGTAACGGGACCTGCGGACGGGACTTCCCACCGCGTCGGCGACGACATGGACCTCCACGCCCGCCCTGCCGAGCGAACGTACGGCTCCGAGCGTTCCGTGGTGAAAGGGATTTCGGTCGGTCCGCAGCAGAACGGCGGGGACCCGGGTGTCGAGCAGCGACACGAATTCTCTTTTCTTCAGGTTTCTTCAGATCGGCTCACCCTCATGGGCGAGCGCTGTACTCGAAAGCCGTAATGGCGGTGGCGCCGCCGGCTTTCCTGTGCCTCACTTCATATGACAGGGCGTCAATAACGCGGACCCGACGGAAAGTCCGGACGACAGCGAAGAAAGGTGCGGGCATGGCCCCAGAGCACAGGCGGGCCCGGGGCGGCCTGCTGGCCTTGGGCGTGGTGACGGCGGCCGTGTCCGCCGTCCTGGCCTCCGGTCTCTCGGCGAGGGTGGAGGTGCTGGACGACGCCCGCGCACCGGCTCCGGTGCCGCCCCCGCCGAGACCGGCGGTGAGCGTCCCGGCCGTTCCCGCCCCCACCGGCACACCGCCGGCCCTCGATCCGCCGGCCGTTCCCGGGCTGCCGAAGCCGCCTTCGCTCCCGCCGCCGCTGGACCGGCCGGCCTTCGGGGCCTTCCTCGGCTCCGACGCCAGCGGCATCGCACGGATGAGCGAGTTCAGCCGCTGGCTGGGCGGCGCCGACCTGCGGGTCGGCCACACCTATCTGCCCGGGAACCGCTGGAGCGACATCGAGGGCGCCCTCGGTTTCCTCGACGCCTGGGCGCGCTGGCGGGACGAGAGGGCCGACCGGATGCTCGTCCTCAACGTCCCCCTGCAGGAACGCAACGAGGCGGGCGTCTCCGACGCCGAGGTCCGGCAACTGCTGAGGCGGGGCGCCGCGGGGGAGTTCGACCAGCACTTCCGCGCCCTGGCCGAGCGGCTGGTGCGCCTGAAGGTGCCGGACACGGTCCTCGTGCTCGGCTGGGAGATGAACGGCGTCACCTACACCCACCGCTGCGGACCGGACCCGGAGTCCTGGAAGAGGTACTGGAGAAGGATCGTCGCCACCATGCGTTCGGTGCCGGGCCAGCGGTTCCGGTTCGATTTCGCACCGAGCCGCGGCCGGGACGCCGTTCCGTGGACGCAGTGTTACCCGGGGGACGACGCGGTCGACATCATCGGCATGGATTCCTACGACCAGCCGGCCGGGCTGCCGTTCGACCAGCAGGTGACGGAGCCCTACGGACTCCAGGCACACGTGGATTTCGCGAAAGCCCACCGCAAACCCGTCTCCTACCCCGAATGGGGGCTTTTCCGGAACGGCGACAACCCCGAGTACATGGGCCGCATGCTCGCGTGGATGGACGCGCACCATGCGCTCTACAACACGCTGACCGACTACTGCCCGCACGGTGTGTGGCAGTGCGATGCCAACCCGAGGTCCTCCCGCGTCTACCGGTCGTTCCTCTACGGCCGCACCGACCAGCCGTACACGCACCCCACGCCCACGCCGAAGCCGACCCCGACCGCCCCGCCGCCTCCGCCGGACTGCTCGGCGGTCGACCTCGGCGACTGGGTGGAGGACTGGCTCGGCGGACGGCTCTGCGTCAACTTCCACTGGTGAGGGCGCACCGGACGGCGCGCCCGCCGGCCCGGCCGGGTGCACCGGGGTCACCGCTTGCCTTTCACGTCGGCGGCGGCGGCCGGGCCCGGCACCGACGCGGCGGGGGCGGGCTCCTCGTCCTGCAGGGGCCGCCTCGGCCGGGCCAGCAGGACCAGACCGCCCAGCAGCCCGCCCGCGCTCGCGCCCACCAGAGCGGTCACCGTCGAGGACGCGGACGTGGGCTCGATCGGCTTGCCCGCCCGCGAGAACTGCACGAGCTCGACGTGGGTGCTGCGCTTGGCGGCGTTCGCCTGCCGGGTCAGTGAGCGGGACACGGCGTTGGCCATGTCCTTGGCCCGCTGCGGGCGCGAGGAGGTGGCCGACACGGCGACCATCGGCGCGTCCGGTGAGGTGGCCGCCTGCACGTTGCGCTGCAACGTGCGCACCGAGACGCCCGCCCCGTACCGCGCGTCCGTCAGCACCGCGAGCTGCGTGGCGACCCGGCCGTACGCCTGCGCGAAACCGAGGGCGGAGCCGGCCTCGGCCTGCCCGGTCGGGACGACGACGACGTAGCTCGTGGCCGTGTACTTCGGAGGGGTCAGCTCGCCGTACGCGCCGCCGAGCAGGCCGCCGACGAGGGCGCCGGCCGCGAGCAGCGACCAGGACGGCAGCGTCCTGACCCGGGCCGGGGACAGACGGCGCTGACGCTTCGGTGTGTCGGTCATGACGGGCTTGCTCCCAGGGGTGAGAGGGACGACGACGGGCTGGAGACCGCTGCTGCATACACGTCCATGAGCCGGGCTGCGCTGCGGGTGATGCTGTAGCGGTGCGCGGCCTCGGGGGCCGTGCGCGGCCGGGGGCCCGCGGCCCTGACCTCGGCGATGGCGCGGGCGTACGCCTCGGGGCCGCCGCGCACGCACCAGGCGCCGGCGGCGGCGGCCGGCGGCAGGTCCTCGATCGCCGGGCAGGAGGCGTAGAGCACCGGCAGACCGGAGGCCAGCGCCTCCACGACCGCCAGGCCGAACGCCTCCTCCGTGGACGGGGCCGCGAGCAGGTCCATCGCGGAGGTGAGCGCGGACAGGTCCGGGCCCGGGGAGCCGTCGGGGACGTAGG
>NZ_JBSFIK010000018.1:145903-149659 GCF_053597535.1 Streptomyces sp. NPDC001348
CACGACCGCCAGGCCGAACGCCTCCTCCGTGGACGGGGCCGCGAGCAGGTCCATCGCGGAGGTGAGCGCGGACAGGTCCGGGCCCGGGGAGCCGTCGGGGACGTAGGGGCGTTCGCCGGTGAACAGGACGCGGTCGGACACGCCGGCCTCGTGCGCCGTGCGGCGCAGCACGTGCTCCTCGGGGCCGCTGCCGACCAGCAGCAGCCAGTGGTCGTCCGGGAGCCGGCCGAGCGCGCGCACCAGGACGTCGAACCGCTTGCCCGGGGCGAGCCGGCCGACCCCGCCGACGACGTACGCGCCCTGCGGCAGGCCGAGCCGCCGGCGGGTGAGCTCGCGCCGCTCCCGGTCGAAGCGGAAGCGGTCCAGGTCGATGCCGTTGGGGACGACCTCGATACGGGGCGCGGGCACACCCCAGCGCTTCAGGCGGTCGGCCACCGTCGGGGAGACGGCGACCGTGGCCGAGCCGAGGCGTTCGCTGGCGAGGTACAGCGCGCGTACCCCCGGCGTCAGCGCGCGGCCCTCCATCTGCGAGTCGCCGAGGGAGTGTTCGGTGGCGACGACCGCGCGGACCCCGGCGATGCGTGCGGCGGGCCGGCCGTAGACGCAGGCCCGGTACAGGTGCGTGTGCACCAGGTCGTAGCGGCCGGCGCGGATCAGCCGGACCAGGCGCGGCAGCGCGGGCAGGTCACGGTTGCCGCCCATGCCGAGATGCGTGACGCGGACGCCGTCGGCGGTCAGGCCCTCGGCGACCGCACCGGGGTTGGTGAGCGTCACGACGTCGCACTCGACGGGCAGGTGGCGCAGCATCAGACGCAGCTGCTGCTCGGCCCCGCCGGTGCCGAGACCGGTGATGATGTGCAGGGCCCTCATCACAGCCCCTCCACCGGACGCCGGCGCAGCCGGTGCAGACGGTGCTTGAGGTGCAGGCGCCAGGCCGTGTCGTTCTGGCCGACGTGTACGCGCGGCAGGGCGTGCGGGCCGGTCAGCGGACCCGGATCGATCGCGCAGGCGTAGCCGTATCCCGCTTCCCGTACGGCCTCCACGGCGCGGGCGTCGACCGTTCCGTACGGGTAGCAGAAGCCGTCGATCCGGGTGCCGGTCAGCTCCTCGAGCCGTGAGCGGCTCTCGGTGACCTCGGTCTTGAGGGTGAGGTCGTCGGCCTTGGTGAGGTCGACGTGCGTCAGCCCGTGCGAGCCGATCTCCACACCCTCGGCGGCCGCGTGCCGGATGCCGTCCGCGGTCAGCAGCGGCTTGCGCGGGCCGAGCGGGTCCCAGGCGTTGTCGCCGCCCAGCCGTCCCGGCAGGACGAAGAGGGTGGCGCCGCAGCCCCAGCGGCGCAGCCGCGGCAGGGCCTCGGCGACGAAGTCGGCGTACCCGTCGTCGAAGGTGAGTCCGGCCAGGCCCCGTCCCTCGCCCCGGGCGCGGGCGGCGAGGAGTTCGGCCACGGACACGCCCCGCAGCCCGTGCCGGCGCAGCCACGCCAGCTGCTTCTCGAGCCGCTCGGGCGTGACGGTGATGCGGTACGGGTCGTCGGAGCAGTCACCCACCGAGTGGTACATCGCCACCCACGGGACCGGGCCCGGGCGGGGGACGGGGGGTTTCCGGATGCCGACGGAATCAACGGAATCACCGGAAGCAGCGGAACCCACGGAATCAGTGGAATCGGCGGAATCAACGGAAGAGGCCATGTGTGAGCCTTCGTGTGACGGTGCGTACGGAGCGCAGTGCGGATGCGAGGCCCTGGGCGCCTGGGCCGGCGGGGCCCAGGGCCCAGGCGAGCGGGACGAAGACGGCGATCACGGTCAGGCAGCCGACCGCGAGCCCCGCCGCCGGAGATGCGAACCGGCTCGCGGTGAACGCCCCGGCGACGGTGGCGACGAGCGCCGCGCGCACCGGCCTGCTCAGCTCGGTCAGCACCTGACGGACGTGGAGCGAGACGCTGTGCGGGCTGTCCTGCCGGGTCCGCAGGCCGGCCAGCAGCAGGGCGGCGGTGACGGTGATGCCGAGGGCGTTGGCGGCGGCGATCCCCGCGACACCGCAGGTGCCCACGGTCGCGGCGCCGACCCAGGACGTCACGGCGATGCCCGCGGCCATCGCGCCCACCGGGTACCAGCTGGGCCGGCCCCCGGAGAAGTAGGTGCGGACCAGGGCGCCGACCAGGGTCTGGCCCAGCAGCCCGAGGGCGTACACGCGCATGACGTCGGCGGTGGCCGCGGTGTCGGCCGCGGTGAACGCCCCCCGCTGGAAGAGCAGTTCGATCATCTGGGGGGCGCAGGCGATCACCGCGCACATGCCGAGCAGCACCAGGCAGGACGCCACCGCCAGGTCCCGCTGCACGCGGCGGCGGGCCCGTTCGGTGTCGCCGTCCGCGAGCGCCCGCGCCACCACCGGGAAGGTGACGGTGCACACCATCAGCGACAGCGTCATCGGGATCTGCGCGACCTTCTGCGCGTAGTTCAGGTGCGAGATGGCCCCGGCGGGCAGGGCGGAGGCGAGGAAGCGTTCGACGAGTACCTGCGACTGGCGGCACAGGGCGAACAGGAGCACGGCGGCGACCAGGGCGAGTTGCACCGGACGCTCCTCGGCGGCGGCCCCGGCCTCGCGGGGCGGCCGGCTCCGTGTCGTGAGCTGCCGCCACAGCGACGGAAGCTGCACCGCCACCATCAGACAGCCGCCCGCCGCGACCCCCACCGCCGCCGAGCGCACGCCCCAGTGCCCGCCGAGCAGGTACATCGCGGCGATGATGCCGGTGTTGTAGGCGACGTAGATCGCCGCGGGGGCGACGAACCGGCGGTGGGCCCGCAGGGCGGCGCTGCAGTACCCCGCGAGCCCGAAGCCCAGCACGCAGGTGGCCGTGAACCGGGTGCAGTCGGCGGCGAGTTCCGGGTCGGGCAGTCCGGGAGCCAGAGCCTCCACCAGGTAGGGGGCCGCCCCGGCGATCACCGCGGCCACCGCCGCGAAGGCGAGGCAGAGCCGGGGCAGGGTGGCGACGACCAGGGCACGGACCGGATCGCCCGGGGCGCCCCGGGCGCGGCGGGCCAGCGCCATGCTGAACGCGGGGATCAGCACCAGCGCCAGCCCGTCCTCGATGAGCAGCGTGGCGGCGAACTCCGGCACCGTCCACGCGACCAGGAAGGCGTCCGTGTCGCTCCCGGCGCCGAACAGCCGTGCCAGCGCCTGGTCGCGTACCAGGCCGAGCACGGAGCCGGCGATCGACAGCGACGCCGTGACCAGCGCGGCCTTGGCGAGGAACCCACGGGATGCCGAGGTCGGGTCCGCGCCGTCCACGGACAGGTCGGCGGTGCGCGCCGCGGGGACGGTCGCCGCGCCGTCGGTGTCGGATCCGGGCGTCCGGGAAGGTTTCACCGTCATCGCGCCATGACCTCCTCAACGCGCCGGCCCGCCCGGGCGGCGTGGACCGCAAGGCCTGCGTCGTGCAGTCGCGCGGCCACCGCGTAGGTGCGCGGCGCGGTCTGCGCCGGTGCGGTCGCCGTGCTGTTCGTCCGGGACCCGGGCGGCCGGGAAGCTCTCACCGTCATCGCGCCATGACCTCCTCAACGCGCCGGCCCGCCCGGGCGGCGTGGACCGCAAGGCCTGCGTCGTGCAGTCGCGCGGCCACCGTGTAGGTGCGCGGCGCGGTCTGCGCCGGTGCGGTCGCCATGCTGTTCGTCCGGGACCCGGGCGGCCGGGAAGCTCTCACCGTCATCGCGCCATGACCTCCTCAACGCGCCGGCCCGCCCGGGCGGCGTGGACCGC
>NZ_JBSFIK010000018.1:149757-158886 GCF_053597535.1 Streptomyces sp. NPDC001348
GCAAGGCCTGCGTCGTGCAGTCGCGCGGCCACCGTGTAGGTGCGCGGCGCGGTCTGCGCCGGTGCGGTCGCCGTGCTGTTCGTCCGGGACCCGGGCGGCCGGGAAGCTCTCACCGTCATCGCGCCGCGACCTCCTCGACACGCAGGTCCGCGGCTGCCCGCGGCGCGGTCCGCGCCCGTCCGTCACCGGCCAGCGCCCACCAGGCCACGAGCCCCAGGCCCATGGCGGTCAGCACGGTCGAGGGGCCGCCGATGTCCCCGTACACGAAGTCGGTCAGCAGCCAGACCAGCAACCCGCAGGCGACGAGCGCGCAGTCGAGCCCCGGTCCGCGGCGGCCGATCAGTCTGCGCAGCCCGCACACCAGGAGCGCCAGCCAGCCTCCGGCGAGCGTGAGCAGTCCGATCAGGCCCTGCTCGCTGAGCACCAGCAGGTACATGTTGTGCGGCGACAGCAGCGCCTGCCTGCGGTAGCTGACGCCCGCGCCCGCGATCTCGGCGCCCGACGACAGCGCCAGGGTGGCGTGCCCGTCCCGGTGCTCGGGAAAGCCCTTCAGCCCGACCCCGGTCAGCGGGTGCTGGCGCCACATGCCGGTGGCCGACGCCCACAGGGTGTACCGGTCGACGACGGACTGGTCGGGGGCGTCGGTGACCTGGGCGATGCTGTCGATCCGCTGCTGCAGCAGCGTGCTGCCGACGCCGAACCCGCCCACCAGGATCACGCCCGCGGCGGCCACGGCCGCGGCCACCTTCAGCGCCCGCCGCAGCCCCGCCAGCACGAGCTGCACCGCGCAGGTCACGGCGGTGGCGATCCAGGCACCCCGGCTGAAGGAGACCGCGAGCGGCGCCAGCAGGGCCAGCGCGCATCCGGCGGCGACGGCCCGCTGCCGTACCCGGGCCCGGCCCAGCGCGATGCCCACCGCGCACACCAGGCCGAGGGAGACCGCCTCGGCCATGCCCATCACGTCCTGCGCCCCGAAGGTGCCGACCGCCCGGATGTCCTCGCCCTGGTAGGAGGCGCCGGTCCGGGTGACGTACTGGTGGACGCCGATGGCCCCCTGCCACAGTGCGAGCCCCACGAACGACCAGGCCAGCAGCCGGAAGTCGCCCCGGTCGCGGATGAGCAGCAGCACCGCGGCCGGGACGAGCACGAAGACCTGCAGATAGCGCCCGAGGCCGGAGAACCCGGCCTCGGGCGAGGAAGCCCCCATGGCGGCGAGGGTGAGCCCCACCACCGGCAGGCCCAGCACCACGGCCGCCATGGGCGGCAGCGGGCGGCGCCGTTCGCGCAGGAGACGGATCACGCAGTACACCACCATCAGCCCGGAGACCGCGTCGGCGGGCTCCGCGCCGCCCGGCGTCACCGGCAGGGTCAGCAGGGCGACCACGGCCACCGCGGGCAGCACCGGCGCCGCCGCGGCGGCCCGGCGCGGGAGCGGTGTCAGGACGTGGGTCACGTCGTTCAGCTCCCCGTCGGACGCACCAGCGAGGCCGCGGTGCGCAGCAGGATGCAGACGTCCTGCCACAGTGACCAGTTGTCGATGTAGGCGTTGTCGAAGCGGCTGCGGTCCTCGATGGAGGTGTCCCCGCGCAGCCCGTGGATCTGGGCGAGACCGGTGATGCCGACCCGCATCCGGTGGCGGGCCGCGTAACCGGGGTAGGTCTGGCTGAACTGCGCCACGAAGTAGGGGCGTTCGGGCCGCGGACCGACCAGGCTCATGTCGCCGCGGAGCACGTTCCACAGCTGCAGCAGCTCGTCGAGCGACGTGCGCCGCAGCATCCGGCAGAACCAGCGCATCTCGCTCTCGTTCGCCACGCTCCACCGGGTCGCGGACTCGTGCTCGTCGACCGGACGGTGCGTACGGAACTTCAGCAGTGTGAAGGGCAGGCCCTTCTTGCCGATGCGCTCCTGCCGGAACACCACGCCCGGCCCGTCGCAGATCCGCAGCGTCACCGCGCACACCAGGAGCAGGGGACTGACCAGCAGCAGCAGCGTCCCCGAGACGAGGATGTCGAGCATCCGCTTGCCCACGCCCTCGCGGCGCGCGGGCGACAGGTCCAGGAGTCGGCAGGAGAACCCGGCCAGCCGCTCCTTCGTGCTGTACGACGGGGAGTCGGGGTCGACCTCCCACACCAGGCAGCCCGACTCGGCCAGCGTCTGCAGCAGCGGCCCCTGTTCGGTGCGGGCGGAGGGATGGACGGCCAGCACGGCCCCCACCCCGTTCTGGATGACCGCGCGCTTGACCTCCTCACCGGTGGTCAGCACCGGCAGGCCCTCGGTGGCGCCGTCCGTCTGCTCGGCGACGATGCCCACCGGCCGCACACCGCACCGCGGGTGACGCAGCAGGGCGGCGGCCACGCGTTGCGCGGTCGCCGCCGGGCCGACGACGAGCGCCGTGTGCGGGTGGCGCAGCAGAGCGGCGTGCCGCCGTCCGCGCACGATGCCGCGCAGCGCACCGGCCGCCGCCGCCTGCAGGGCGAGGCCGGTCAGTACGGTGCCGACGGACAGGGCCTGATCCGGCCGGTACGCCGCCACGAGCGCCGCGAGTGCCAGCCAGGTCACCGCGATGCGGCCCCATACGGCGGGCAGTTCCTCCAGCAGCCCCGGCACCGGTGGCCGGACCTCGCGCGGACGCAGTAGCAGCGACACGACGATCAGCACGGCCACGAACACCGGTTGGTGCCGGGCCTCGACGAGGGCCAGGGCGCCGGCGAGGGCCGCGGTGCCGTCCGCGACGAGCAGCGGAACCGGTGAGTGCGGGCGCGCCGGGGGCCGCGGGCCGGGGAGCCGGAGGCCGGTGGGTGTGCCGCGCGGCGGCATGAGCGAGACGGGTGAGGACTGGTGGTCCCTCGGCTGCACGCCGGGGGAGGGGACGGTACGTTCGGCGGTCACGAGTGGTTCGACTCCCTGTACTCGGTGGGCGCGACGCGCTGTGCTGACTGGTTCGCCTCGGCGCCACCGCCTGTGTCGAGCGGCCGGCCGTGCTGGGCGCCGCAGGCCTCGGTGGGCTCAAGTCCTCGGGGCGGTCCCGTCCTCGTGGTGGCGGGCGGGGTGCCGAGCAGGTCGCGGTAGACGGCCGCGACCGCCCTGGCGGTGTGCCGCACGTCGTGCGTGGCCAGCACGTGCCGGCGGGCCCGGTCGCCGAGCGACGCGCGCAGGGGCGGATCGAGCAGCAACTCCGTCACGGATTCGGCCAGCACCGCCGGGTTGTCCGGGGGGACCAGGCACCGGTCGGCGAGGGAGGCCGGCAGGCTCTCGCGGGCGCCGTCGACGTCCGTGACCACGACGGGCCGGCCGCAGGCCATCGCCTCCAGCGGGGCCAGCGCCATGCCCTCCCAGCGGGACGGCAGGACGACGAGGTCGGCGGCCTGGTACCAGGGGCGGGCGTCGGCGACCGCGCCCGCGAACAGCACCGACGCGGGGGCGTGTGCGCGAAGCCGGTCGCCGTCCGGACCGTCACCGACGAGGACGAGACGGGCGTCGGGCACGCCGCGCACTACGTCGTTCCACGCCTGCAGCAGGACGTCCTGTCCCTTCTGCCGGCACAGCCGTCCCACGCAGACCACGAGCGGCGCCGCCGGGTGGAGGCCGGCCAGCGGTGGGAGCCCGGCCCGGACCGTGCCGGCGGGGGCCGGGCGGAAGTGCTCGGGGTCGATGCCGTTGGGGATGACGGCCCACCGGCCGGAGATCCCGGCACGCACGCCGGTGGCGCGCTCGGCCTCGCTGACGCACACGATCCGGGTGGCCCAACGCGCCCCCCGCCGCTCCCATGTGAGCGCCAGTCCCGCGGTGACCCCGCCGACCGCCTCGAACGACCAGGCGTGCGGCTGGAAGACCGTCGGGAGCCGTCCGCGCACCGCGAGCCGTCCGGCGAGCCCCGCCTTCGCGCTGTGCGCGTGCACCAGGTCGGGGCGCACCTCACCGGTCAGCCGTGCGAGGTGCCGTACCTCCCGCAGGAGCGACGGGCCCGGCGACCGTGTCGCGGGCCAGTGCCGTACGTTCGCGCCGAGGTCCCGCAGCCGCGTGGTCAGTTCGCTGTCGGGGCAGGCCACGGTGACGTCCAGGCCGTCCGCCAGCTGTGCCCGGACCAGATCCGTCACGACCCGCGCGACCCCGCCGTCCACCGGTTGGGTGAGGTGCAGGACCCGCGGCCGGGGGCCGGTGGATGACAGGTGCATGTGCGCGTTTTCCTCGCTCGCGGAAGTGCTCGGGACGGGCGGTGACTGCTCAGCTCTGGGCGTCGACGGCGGCGAAGAGAACGCCTGCCCACGCCGCGTCCCGCTCGGCGCGCAGCCGGAGGGACAGCTGGTCACCGCCGTGCTGCAGCCCCCTGCCGAGGTCGAACACGTCGGAGTCGTAGCCGAGGTTGTTGGCGTGCCACGGGACACGTCCCGGAGGGTTGTCCCCGAGGTCGCTGATGGTGGAGTTCAGGACGTCGTCGGGCGGGTCGGCGGGCCCGGCGAGGTCGGTGGAGCCGTCCCGCTCGGTCGTCACGGTGAGCGAGTCGCCGGTGGTGCCGCGGTCGCCGTTGTACGCCACCAGGCCGGCGTAGCCCCACGCGCCGGGGGCGAAGCCGATGTCCCGCAGGCGCACCTTCGGCGTGTGGGCGCTCAGCCGTACGAAGCCGTCCCACAGCGCCATGTCGCGCAGCGGCTCCGCGGGGTTCTCGTAGGCCACCACGAGCGTCCAGCCGCCCCACGCCCCGGCCGCCGACCGGCCGCTCGCCACGTTGACCTGTGCCACGGTGTACAGGCCCGGCCCGCTGTCCCGCACCAGTTGCGTGACGTCCGCCGAGGCCTGGAACGCGTCCGCGCCGTCGGCCACATGGTGTCCGACGACCGTGTCGGCGACGACCGGCTTGTAGGCCCCGCCGGGTTCGGCGACCAGCACCCGTCCGTTGTCCTCCGACGGCTTCTGCTCGCCCACGCGCAGGTTGCCGCCCCAGTACAGGCGGGCGTACGACACCTGGGATCCGGGAGGCAGACGGACCTCCGCGCGGGAGGAGTTGTAGGTGTTCGGGTCGCCGTCGACGTCGATGTAGAACATGTCGAAGTCACCGTTGACGCCGCGCCCGCCCGCCTGCACGTCGGAACACGCCGGTGCCGGGCGGCAGCTGATGGCCGAGTTGGCCGCGCGCACGATGCCGCCGTGCTGGTGTGCGCGGTACCGCTGGGCGAAGGAGAGGCTGCTCGTCTCGGGTGCGGGCGCGGTGGCCGTCGCGGCCGCCGGGAAGCCGCCGGGTGCCCACATCGCGGCAAGGGCGAGGACGCCCACCGTCGCACGGCGAAGCAGTGGACCCAGAGAAGGGGGCATGACCGTCGTGGCCCTTTCGGAACGGGTGGCGGTGGCAGCGGCAGAGCGCGATGTGTCCGCCGGGAGGGGAGCGTCGGGAGGTCCGCACGCTAACCGCTAACCGGACAAGTATGGTGAAACCAGACATGTGTGTCGGAACGGTGAAGCCAGTCGGCTTCACGTAATCACGCCATCAGCGCACAAAACAGGCGATGTGTCCTATGTCGTCCAGAGGGCCGTACGTGCCGGGCCGTTACCCCGAACGGTGGCCGACCGGTTGCAGGCGGCCATGGGTGCTTCCACGGTGGGCTCAAGATCGGCCCACCGAAAGGAACCCCCATGCGTGCTCTGCCCACACGGCGTATCGCGTCCGGCGCACTGTGCGCCGCCCTCCTGGTCGGGATCACCGGGCCCGCCGCCATGGCGGCCGACCCGGCCCGCGGTCGCAGCCACGCGGCCTCGCCCGACGCGTCGCTCCCCGGTGCGGACGCGCTGGTCGCCAAGGTCAGGAGCCTGGGCACCCTCGGGAGGGGGATCACCCCGGTCACCGACCTGCTCAACGCCGTACTCGAGGCGGACAACGGACGGCTGCCCGCCACCGAGGCGAGGAGACTGGGCGACGCCGCCAAGCGCGCCCTGGACGGGATGGCCGCCAAGGCTCCGGCGCGGCGGCACGCCGCCGACACCACGGACGACGCGCTGGACGCCCTGCGGGAGGCCATCGACAACCTGGTGCAGGCGGTCACCGCCGACACCGTCGACGACGTACTGCCGCCGGTCGCCGACCTGCTGACGGATCTGATCGACCGCCTCACCGCCACGCTCGTCGACAGCTCGCTGCCGACCCCGGCCGAGTCCGTGCCGACCCCGGCGATCGAGGTGCCGGCCGTCACGCTTCCCGCGATCACGCTGCCGACGGTGGTGCTGTCGACCCCTTGAGCCGCGTACCCCTCGCCCGCGCGGATCCGCCGTGGAGCCGGTCCTTCGGAACGGCTCCACGGCGGATCTCATATGAGGACTTGCAATCTAGGGTGATTCCGGTTTCCGCTCCGGTCACGGCTCGTTAGGCACGGCGACAGAGTCCCCTCCGGCAACCTGCGTTGCCGCGGAAAGGAACACGATGAAGTCCCTGAAGGCTGCCGCCGTCGTTGCCGGATCCCTGATCGCCGCCAGCGTCGGTGCGCCTGCGTTCGCCCAGGACGCCGCCGTCGCCCCCGCCGCGCCTGACGCCCACAGCGCGCCCGACCTCCAGAGTGCCGCCGCCGCGAGCGCGCCGGAGGCCCAGAGCGCTCCGGCGGTGCAGAGCGCGCCGGTCGCGCAGAGTGCCCCGGCGGCTCAGAGCGCCCCGGTGGCCCCGAGTGCCCCGGTCGCGCAGAGCGCTCCGGCAGCCCAGAGCGCCCCGGCAGCCCAGAGCGCCCCGGTCGCTCCGAGCGGGCCCGTCGCTCCGAGTGCCCCCGTCGCGCAGAGTGCCCCTGCGGCTCCGTCCGCTCCGGTCGCGCAGAGCGCCCCCGCCGCCCCCGCCGCTCCGGTCGCGCAGAGCGCCCCCGCCGCTCCGGCCGCTCCGGTCGCGCAGAGCGCCCCGGCGGCTCCGGTCGCCCCGGCCGCTCCGAGCGCCCCGGTCGCGCAGACCGCTCCGGCCGCCCCGAGCGCCCCCGCGGCCGCGCCGGCGACCCAGCCGGGCACCCCCGACCTGGCGAACACCGACCTCAGCGGTGGCCTGTCGACCAAGTTCCCCACGGTGAACGGGCACAGCTCGCTGATCCCCTCGACGAAGGACGCCTCGACCGCGCTGGACAAGGTCAAGCCGGTGCACGGCAACCTGTGGCTGTAAAGGCTGGAAGCACACCGTACGGAGGGACGGACCCCGGTGCAGACCGAGGACCGTCCCTCCGTCCGTGCGGTGTGCTCACCGGCCTGGCCGCGCGGCGGTGACCGCGCGGGACGTCCGGCGGTCAGGGCCTGTCCGGAGGATCATGCCGCAGACGCGGGGCTTGGCACGCCCTCCCCCACTCTCGGCTTCGCTCGAGCGGGTGGTGCCCCCACCGGCGTTGTCGTCGGTTGCCGACTCCCCCACTCTCGGCTGCGCTCGAGCGGGTGGTGCCCCCACCGGCGTTGTCGTCGGTTGCCGACTCCCCCACTCTCGGCTGCGCTCGAGCGGGGGGACCCCCATCGCGTCGGCGCCCTCCTCCGCCTTGCAGCCGGACGCTCCCCCACGCTCGGACCGAGCTCGCGCGGGGGCACCCCCATTCGCCCCGCTCACCAGCGCCGATGAGGCACCGCCCGTGCCCTGCGACCTGATCCGCCGGACAGGCCCCAGCGCTACGGACAACCGAACCGGACGAGGAGTGAAGCATGGTCGTCAGCATCGGCGGAGCACCGGCGGATGCCGAGCAGGGGCCACCGGACCCGGCGCCGCCAGGACCGGCCGACCGCACACGACGGAACGTGACGCGCGGTCTGTTCGCCTGCGCGGTGACCGCCGCTCTCGCCCCGGTCGCCGCCGCCCTGCGGTTCTCCCGCCGGGGTCCCGTGGCCGAAGACGCCCTGGACGGCACGGCGTTCGACCAGACCTACCGCGGCCGCCGCATCCTGGGCATGTGGATGCCCGCCGGCGGCGCGCCCGGTGACGGCCGGTGGCATGTCACCGTGGACGGCCGTCCGCTGCAGCTGATGCGCCGAGCCGACGGTACCTGGCTGAGCATGGTCGACCACTACTGCTCGTACCGGACCCCGCTCGACGCCGCGCGCGCCGCCGTCGACGAACTCGGCCCCGGCCGACGGCTGCGAGACGTGGCTCCAGGACCGATGGGCGCCCGGCACTCGCACATGGGGGACCGGCATGGCGTACGTGCGTAAGGACGCCGCCACGCTCACGGCGGCCGAGAAGCGCCGGTTCGTCAAAGCGCTGCTGGAGGTCAAACGACGGGGCGAGTACGACCAGTTCGTGCGGACGCACATCGAGTATTTCTCCCCGGACGGTGAACAGGGGCTGCGCGCGGCCCACATGGCGCCCTCCTTCCTGCCCTGGCACCGCCGGTTCCTGCTCGAGATGGAGCGCGCGCTGCGCCGGGTGGACCCCTCGGTGACCATCCCCTACTGGGACTGGACGCGCGACCGTACGACCACCTCCGTCCCCTGGACCGAGGACCTGCTCGGCGGCGACGGACGCGGCTCCGACCACCAGGTGACGACCGGCCCGTTCGCCCACCGGCAGGGCCACTGGACCATCAAGGTGAACGAGAGCGACGAGGAGTTCCTCACCCGGGACCTCGGCCACTCCCGCGACCCGCTCGACCTGCCCACGAAGAGCGAACTGGAGTGGGCGCTGGCGGACCCCGCCTACGACGTCGCGCCCTGGGACTCGACGGTCACCCAGGGCTTCCGCAACAAGCTGGAGGGCTGGGGCACCGGCCGGGGCAGCGCCTCCTGGTACAACCACAACCGGGTGCACCGCTGGGTCGGCGGGGTGATGCTGAGTGGCGCCTCCGTCAACGACCCCGTCTTCTGGCTGCACCACGCCTTCGTCGACCTGCAGTGGTACCGCTGGCAGTTGCGGCACCGCGGCGCCCGCTATCTCCCCGACACACCGCCCGGCTCCGGCGACAGGCAGCACGGACGGATCGTGGCCCGGCACCAGAAGCTGCCGCCGTGGGACGTGACTCCGTACGAGCTGGAGGACGTCGGCCGGATCTATCGGTACGCGTGAGCCGGCGCCGCTGAACGGCGAGAGCCCCGGCGCTCGGTCGGATGCTGTTGGTTAATCCGGGGCCTGGCGTGACGTCGGCCTTCAAGACCTGGTTGTGGTCTTGAAGGCCGACGTTGTCGTATGGGGTGGGTGCG